>JBEANM010000030.1:0-8925 GCA_041165425.1 Verrucomicrobiota bacterium | reverse complement strand
ACCTCCGGACTCATCCGCGCGGCGGCCAGGAAGGCGTCCTTACGCCGGTTCATGGGCGTGCTGCCGGAGTGTGCCGCCTGCCCGCGGAATGTGATGGCGTGCCGCTCTACCCCGCAGGTTCCGAGCACTGCACCCAACGGAAGATTTAAATCGAGCAGGACCGGCCCCTGTTCGATATGCAACTCCAAGTAGGCGGCCGCATGCTTCAGCTCCTGCCGGCTGTCCTTCACCCGCTCAAAGTCGATCCCCACCCTCTTGAGAGCGTCCGGCAATCTGACCCCCTCCTTGTCCGTCAACGCCCGAGCCTCGTCCATGTTCAGGTTCCCTGAGCAGGCGGAGGATCCGAACAGGCTTTTGCCGAAGCGCGCGCCCTCCTCATCCGCCCAATCCACCCGCAGGACCTCGACCCCGGCGAGAACGTTGAGACACCCGTCGAGCCATCCGCCATTGGGCACCGAGTCGATATGGCCGCCCATGAGCAGCTCCTGCTTTCTCTCCCCCCGCAACGTCGCCCAGAAATTCCCCGCGGCATCGGTGTGCTTCTCGATGGGCAAGCCCTCAAAACGCTGCTTCAAAAATTCGCGTGCCTTTAACCAATTCGGCGTGAAGGCAACTCTTTGCGCTCCGTTTTCATCGCCGGTCAACCGGCGCAGCTCCTTCAGCTCCTCAATCGTCCTCTTGGGATTCAGTAGCGCGCCCACGAAATGATCTTGCGGCTTCTGGGGTTTTCAAACCACCGAAAATTGCTTCAGCCAAGGCAGCGTATGGTCCAAACAAAAAATCCCGAGAAGCCGAAGCCTCCCGGGATTTCTTTTCAAAGTTTGCTTTAGAAACTGTAGACCACTTCCGCTCCGGCGTAGTAGGAAGGACCACCGCCAAACCCGCTGTCTTGAACATTGGTGGTGTTTCCCTGAGTGCTGTTGGTACCCCAATCCATTCGGTATTCAGCGCGGATCAGCAAATTGTCGATGACGTTGAATCCGGCCGTCAGGGTATATTCCCACAGGCTCATCCCGGCTTCGGCATAAGGCTGGTAGCCGGAGATTTTTCCGAGGTTATTTCCCCCCAGATATTCTCCACGGCTGGCCAAGTAGAACCAATCGTTGAACTGGTATTTGGCGTAAGCTCCCGCGCCATACCAGGTGGTTCCGCCATTTTGCATAATTACGGTTGAGGTATCCAGGTTGTTGGAGTTGGCTGTGCCAAGCACCGAGTTGAAGGCAAACAGCAGCTTGTCATTGGCAAATTTCGGCGCCCAGTTGCCCCACGAGTTACAGATGAAGACATACCCGGAACCGCTGGTCGAGTTGAGCAGCCCGACTGGAACGGTGTTTCCATCGTTCTGGGTGGTGTCGGAGGAGTTGTTTTCCGAGTTAGTGCTCCACTGGAAATTATTGCTCCAGTTGGCGTTTCCGCCCGGAGCCGTCACGTTCAAGGCCGCCAAGACCGCACAACCATCCCCCCCCAGGCCGGTCGTGGTGTTATTGTCCGTGTTCGAACCATTGACCACGCCCAGCTTGGCATCGAGATAGTCGTCGAATCGGTAGGAAGACAGAACGCCGGTGTAGTACAACGGAAACTGTTGCCAGAGCAATCCGTAGGTGATGTTCATGTTGGCCGGTCGCTCGATCACCTCGTAACCGAGGATCGAGACAAACTTACCGACCTTGAAGTCCTAGCCGTTGCCCACCGGGGCCCGGATGGACGCATAGGCTTGCTCGAGGAAGATCGAGTTGGAATCCTGGGCATCGTTGGTGGACCGGGTCGAATCGGTGGTTCGGTCCGCAAGGTAGGTGGCATCCTCGCCGATCATGATGTCGGCACGGAATCCCGCCTGGGCCTTGTTTTCGGAACTCATTGCCTTCTCGAGGGCCAATTTAACGGCATAAAGATTAAAATCGCCCTTGTAAGCCGTGTCCGAACCGAAACGAGGCGTCACCTTTTGCTGGGGCTGACCGTTGAAGTTGTAGCTGTAACCGGCATCCACATAACCGCTCAGCTTCACCCCCTTCTGGGCTGTCTCGACGAAGTTGTTTTGCACGACTTTTTTAGTGTCCTTGGCCGAGACATCCACTTCGCTGTCCGCCAGGGATAGGCTGGCCACTGCCACCAGGCAGGCCAAACTCGCTAAGATTCTCTGAGTCATTTGGTTAGTTCTCCTTTGATTTGATGGATTTTTCCCTGCAGGTGTTTGTTCTGCACAGAAAGAGAAATTAAATCAAAATTCCATCTATTCACCAAGCCCGAATTAACCCTTTTTGGAAAAGCATCACTCTGGGTATCCATCCAAAATCCTTGCCATCCAAATCCCGACCTCCAAAATCAAAGTATGAAAATAGTGCTTCTGCTTGCGCTTCTAATCACCGCCCCGCTGTTCTCTGGATCGGCTCAAACCACCACTTCGGTGAAATATAAATGCCTTTTATGTGGGCAAACTTTCGATCAGGACATGACCGGGAAAAAACCCTGCCCGAGAAATGCAGCCACCACCAATTCGGGTCATGCTTGCAACAAGGTAAATTGAATTAAGTAAAGGAAAGCTCTTAAAGTTTCTCTACCGTCCGACCGGAATCGTCAGCACGGGCGCGATGCTGTTGTCACTCTTCACCTGCAGATTGTAGAGGTCGGTCACCAAGGCGAAGATCGCCTTGGAAGTGACGTCTTTGTCATTGATCCAATACCAGTCGCCGTCAAAGGGAACTTGGACAGTGGAATCATCCGGCATGGAGGTGTCCCGGTGGATTCGGAAAACCGCCCGGACATCATGGGCGGCATTGTAATTGGCAAAATTCACCTGCTGCATGTGTTTCCATAGTTCGGTGGGCGAATCAACATTGGGACTCGGACTGGGGGCCCCGGCTTCCGCATCCACCCCGTAACTCATCAGCCGCATGAGTGCCGCCAGAGAGCGGGTGCGGATGGAAATGCGTTTCCCCTCGAGAGGCGCGTTTTCCACGGAAACCAACCGATAATCCCCCGGACCGGGCAACTCCATCATCTGGCAAAACTCTTTGCCCTCGGGAATTTTTTCAGCCTCCGGATAGACCGTAAAAACCGGCACTGAGGCAATGCTCACCAAATCGTAGCCGGCTCCGTCCGGACGCTTGCGATAGAAGATGCGATCCTTTTCCGACTGGATCAACCGGTCCAGGGTCACCTCGGTTTCTGGGATCGGCTGATCGTTCCAAGTCACCCCTTGGGGCGTGAGGCTCAGGGAAACCATCTGCCTCTCTTGCAGAAGATCCACCAGCTCCAGCAATCTGCCAAACTTCGCATCATCAAGCCCCATGGTGGTTCCGAAGGTGACATCGAAAGAGGTGATCCGCTGAACGCGCTCACAGGTGAGGAAGATCACCCAGCTGATGGGCCAACCTGCCGAAACCATTTTCTCAATGCTGTCCACCGGCACCGGCGACATCATCTCTTTGGCCAACTCTTCCCCTTGCCGGGGAATATAAGTGATATTGGGAGTGTAGTTAAACCCCCCTCCCACGCCTCCCCCGCTGGTGACTCCCGGGACACTGGCCGCTTCACTGTTGATGCTCGCGTTGGCGTTAGCCGAAACAGATGTGTTCACATTGATGGAGCTGACCATCAACCACTGGGTGGAGGCGCTTTTGGAGAGTCGCACCACGTTGAGAAGCATCTGCTTATCCATGGAGTCCGCCACCGCCTCGTTGAAGGCCACATGGTTGTTTTCCAAAACCCTCCCCCCCCACTGGGCGCAACCGCTCAGCAACAGGCACAAGATTCCGCTCAACCAAAGAACGGGAGAACGAAAATATGAATTCACGAGCCCTATATTTAGTATTATTTTTTGAGCTGGTCGCTCCTAAGTACTATATGTTGAATCATAATGTGAGTAGCGTTTGAATAAGATTTATAGGCCGTCTTCGGGTGGAATCGTGAAAAACCACCGTGGCCCAAAAGCCAGTCCTGAGCCACCCACCGGATTCTAGCCCGCTCCCAGGCGGTCAGCCTCCAGCCCCACACTTGAGGGATGGTGAAAAAGCAAGCACCCGAGAAAAAAGGATTCACTTCTGCCTCCATGGGCCACGAACCAAAATTGCGAAACTTAGACTTGAGCCCAGAGCCTGTGACTTTAAATTATTTTCATGAAGAAGCTCGTCGCCCATATCATCACTCTCACCCTGGCCTTGCTTTTGACCAACATGGCCCAGGCTCAGACGAATCAAGCGAAAATTGATCAACTCCGAAATTCAGCCCGAGTACACGATCAACAGGCGAAAGCCTACGATGCCAAAGCCCAGCGGTATGAAGATGCGGCTAAGGCCTCCCCCAAACCAAAGCCTGCCGCCATCGCGAAGTATGAGGCCGACGCCAAAACTTTGAGAAACATGGCGGCAGAACAGCGCAAGCTGGCACAGGAGAAAAACGCCGAGGCAGATCGTTTGCAAAAAGCGAAACCGTAACTGAACCTTCCTGTCTGACTTTCGGCTCCGTTACCACCGAGCCAACTTCCTAAACCTACCTGTCACCTTCGCAGAACTTTAGCCATCGCAACCAGATGTTTTTCGGCACCTCTTCTCCACATCCCACCCAAATCCTCGATTGCCTGCCTGCTTCTTTGGGCTTGGTCGTGGCTATGTTCAGCACCCTTTACCTCGGTCAAATGTGGGGCAGAAAGCTAAACTCAACCGGTCAAAACACCGTCAAGGAATGGATTGGTATCGTGGATGGCCCGATCCTGGCCCTCTACGGTCTTCTCTTGGCCTTCACCTTCTACGGATCCATGCAACGCTTCGATGAACGCCGAAGGTTCGCGGTGGACGAGGTAACCCTCCTCTCCACCGCCTCCCGGCAACTGGATCGCCTCCAGCCGGAGGATCGGAGCGAACTGAGTGCTCTGCTCAAAAATTATATCACGGAGCGGGTCGATCTTTATCAGGATTCGGAAAAATGCAGTGCCTGGCTGCATCACTGCCGGGAACTTCAGAAAGAAATTTGGCGGCGTGCGCAGGTGGCGGTGGATCGTCCGGGCACGAAAAGCGATGCCGCCTCTCTGCTGTCGACCGTGGACCAGTGGATCAATCTCCTCACTCGGGGCTCCACGATTCCCCAATTTCATCCCCCTTGGCAGGTGATGGCCCTTTTTATTTTTTTGGCCATGGTTTCCTCATTTCTGGTCGGCTTCCAAATTTCCAGCCTTCGTTGGGTGAGCTGGCCTCACATCTTTCTTTTCGTTTTCGTCCTCGCTCTGGTCACCTATTTGATCATTGATTTGGAATATCCCTATGTCGGTTTTATCCGGATGGTCGATGGACAAGAAATTCTTCGTCATCTCATGGAAACCATCCAACCCTGAGGCTTGCCAAAGCCCTGCTCCTCCACCCGTTCTTGATTACGGAGAACGGGACGACTTTTGCGGGAGGGCGCTGGGCGGACGAAAAACGGCCGTGGAGATGAGTTTCCAATCCCCCGTTTCATTGAGGAGATAGGTGCATAACACCGGCTGGGAACGGGAATTCATTACCCCTTCTCCGGGCCGATTCAACCCCTCGATGGCGGCCCGACTCGAGACCACCAGCAATGGGCCGTTGCGCGTCACCAGGATGTCGGACACCACCCCGGGTCGCGGCGCCTTGCTGGGCACATAATTTTTCATCCCCGTGGAGCCCGCTCCGCTGGCCCACTGTACCTGCGCCTGCGGATGCATCCAAAGGGCTCCTTGGCCCGCCCACGCGGCTTGCACAAAGTTCTCATGGACTTTTTTTCCCAAAGCCTTGTCCTCAGGCGAAGTGGAGACCGTATGAGGCTTGGAGGGAACCACCGGATTGGAGTGGAGAGTCGCCTCCACCGGGGTGTTAAAATTGGCATGACTGAGAATCTTCCATGACCGGGATGAATCGTCCCAATGAAAGACGGTGAGCCGGGGTTGCAGCAGGTCACTCATGAAAAGACTGCTGCCTGGCTGGGTGGCCCCTCGGGCGGAAACATGATAACGGGTCACCACGACCCCGGCCGCCGGCTGTGTCGCCTGCAGATCCCGGATTTCAAACTCATCAATATCCGCGGGCAAGTAGTCTTTAGCCGTAAAAAGCGTTCCGTCGGCGCGCTGAAGTTGGAAAGCGGAATCCAAGAAGGGAGCCACCAGGGCCCGGGATACCCGGTCCTGTTCCGGGGTGGTTCCGGTCACCCCGGTCGGACTTCCGGTGGCTTGCAGTAACTTGAAAAAGGCGGTCGTCAAATCTTGCCCGGTCGCGTGACGGTTAAAAAAGGCTTCGGTCCCTTCCGGGGCCTTTGGCTGGTCTTTCCGGCAACCGCTCCCAACCACCAAAATCAGGCCAACCAACGGAAACAGACATCCCAAACGGCTGAATATCTTTTTCATGGGGATGGAATGGAGATACCTAGGATTTTCCCTTTTCCGAAAGGAATCCTCTTTGACATATCAACGGCCGTTGGTCTTGTAAAGGGCAAGAGGACTCAGCCTGAAAATCAGATCAAAGTCCCTGGGTCCACCTTAAGCCCCCTTCCATGATCCTGATGCTAACTCAGCGAAATTCCAACCAGTGACGCCGGAGACGCAGAAAAAGGCCCAGGTTGCGGTTCGTCTCCACCCAGTTCTCGAGAAAAAGAAGAAGCGCCTGATCTTTCGTCTCCGTCACAAAACCTACCTCCATGGTCATTCTTTTCCCGAAAGCCGGCACCATGGAGTATTGGGGGTGAAGCACGGCGTAAGCACTGCCTCCTTCCGCCGTGGTGAGGATGGCATCAGATCGCAGGTTCACTTCCCCGATGGACTCTTTCGAATCCCGCGTCAACAAAGCCACCTGCGAGCCTCCCGCCCTTGTGGGAAGTTGGGCCTTCACCGCCCGCTCCAGTTCAGGGGAAAGGGAAATCGCCTCCGCCCGCCCCAGTTTCAAGGGAGCATCCGTCTCACTCTCCATCCTGTCCTGCACTTCCGCCAACTTCCGGTCGTCCACCACCAAAGCCAGACAGGTCATCTCGTAACCAGTGTGTTGCAGCTTTTCCCATCCGAGAATGGAACTGCCGGGGACACCACCCAAGGCGCAGTCGATCCGCTCTTCGTCCAACCAGCAACGAAGTTGATTTCCCTCCCCCGCCACCACCTCCAACCGAAGACGCAGGGATTGGGCCAACGCCTTGAGCAGATCCACATCGTATCCCACCAGTTCCCCTCGCCCGTTCTGGTACACCCAAGGCGCGCTTCCCAGCAGCAGACCCGCCCGCAAAACCCCACGGGCTTGGATCCCCGCCAAGGTCGGCGGCGCGGGCTCCGGGGGAGTCGTCCGCCGGACCGGTTCCGGGCCTTCGACGATCGATCCCCTACGCATGACGATTTCCCGGGTGCCCTGGGAATCCTTAAGGGCCTCGGAAAGCAAGCGATGCGCCGCGCCCCCTGCCAAAACTCCAGCCAAAACGCCGCCTCCCAGGAAAAGGGCAAGTCTCCCCGGACGGACCTGCACCCCTCCCCGACCCCAGGCGCAAAGCAGCACCGCTCCCGCGAGGGTTGCCAACAGCGTCAGCACATCGCCGCACCGGGCCGCCCAGGCATAGTTAAGGAGGTAAAGATTGCCCAAAGCGGCGGGAAGCCCGAGCCGTGGCAACTCCTGCACGATGGCTAAATACACTCCCCCCACCGAGGCGGGGATGGCCGTGACTAACATTCGCAAGGTTTCCGCCGCATGCAGGGGGGCGTCGTAGTACCAAGCGGCGAACGGCACAAAAACCAGCAGGGCCCATTTCCCAAACGAAAACAGGGAGAAACCAAGAATCACATAAGCCTTCACCGCATCAAAATCCTCCGCCCGGTTCCTCCCGGGCATCCGATTCCAGATTTCTTCCTGCAGGGAGGTGAGGACCAAGGGTAGGGATAAAAAAACCTGACCGGTGCAAGCCACCAGCACGAGCGGAGCTTGGCAGGCTCGCCACCAGTGCCGCCACGTCACCCGCGTGGATCCGACCACAGTTCCCGGCAGAAAAAAAAGCCCCGTGATGAGGAGCCCGACCGCAACCAACGCCACAAATCCAAGCAGCCGCTCGAGCTGGACAGTTTCGCGGTGGCCCAAGGTGGTGGCCGTCATCGCAAAAATGCCGAAAGGGGAAACCTTTTCGGCCACCCACGTGACCAATCCCAAGCTCAGAGCCCGGACGGGGCGAAGCAGGGCCAAGACCGAATCCCGGGCCGGCATTTTCTGCAGGGCCAAACCAATCACCGCACTGCAGAAGGCCGCCGCCGCGAAATTTCCTGAGGCCAGCGCGGCAAAGAAGTTTTCCGGGATCAAAAAGGACAAAACTCCGACCCGCGCCGGTTTTTCCAAAATCTGGGGATCAAATAAAGGAGAGGACAAAAGCGGCGGAAGCATCCAGGGAAGGAGGCAAACCATCCCCACCGCCAACGCCAGCAGACCAAGAATGATCCAACCGCCTTGCCGCAAAAGCATCGACCGCCCGGCGGGATTAAGGTCCCCCAAGCAGGTGATCACCTCCACTACCATGAACGGAAGCACCACCAGGGTGCTCAGGCGCACAAAAAGATCCGCCAACGGCTGCAGAGAGTCCGCCCCATCTCCCCACGCGATGCCCACAACCGCGCCGAGAATGACCGCCCAGAGGCAGCGGGCAGCAAGCGATGCCGGCACCAACTTGCGAAGAAAGTCCCGAGGGCCGTTTGTCTGTTTCACTGCCTCAGGAGGAAACAAAAAACAGCCAAACCAATCCCAGCCCGATCCGGTACCAGGCAAACGGAATGAAGGTGTTGGTGCGGACATAACCGATCAGCCAGCGCACCACGAAGTAGGCGGTGACAGCCGAGACGGCGAAACCCAGCCCCAGATGCAACCACTCCTCCTGCCCCGGCACGCCGGCCGACTTGAGTTGCCGATAGAAGCTCAATGCGCACGCCGCAAACAGCGTCGGAATCCCCAGCAAAAAGGAAAA
>JBEANM010000029.1:0-8572 GCA_041165425.1 Verrucomicrobiota bacterium | reverse complement strand
CGTCGAGCCGCTGGAGAAGCGGGTCGCCCTGCTGGAAGGGGGCGTGGTCGAGGAGTTCTCGATTGAGCGGGAGGGGGACCGAAGCATCTCCGGCAACATTTATAAGGCGCGGGTGCATAACGTGGAGGGATCCCTCAAGGCTCTCTTTGTCGATATTGGCCACGAAAAGAACGCTTTCCTCCACTTCTGGGACGCGGTCCCGGCGGCGATCGACGAGCAGGTGGAGGCGGTGGAGCGGCGGGGCGGTCGGCCGCGCAAGCCGCGGATCACCAGCAACGATATCCCGAAACTTTATCCGGCCGGAGCCGACGTGATTGTCCAGGTGAACAAGGGGCCGATCGGGACCAAAGGCGCCCGGGTAACCACCAACATCAGCTTGCCGGGTCGATACCTGGTGCTGATGCCGTTTGGGGAGATGAGCGGTGTCTCTCGTAAGATTGAGGATCCGCAGGAACGGGCCCGGCTGCGCAAGATCCTGCAGGAACTCGACATTCCCGATGGCATGGGAGTGATCCTGCGTACCAACGGAGAGGGGATGCAGGCGCGGTATTTTGTCCGCGATCTCGCCCTGCTCCTGGAACAGTGGCGCCGGGTCGAGGAGGGGCTCAAGACCAAGTCCGCTCCGGCCGTGCTGCTGGAAGAGCCGGATCTGGTGGAGCGTTCGGTCCGCGACTTCCTGACGGAAGAGGTGGACGAAGTCGTGGTCGACAACGACGATGCCGAAAAGCGCGTGCGTGATCTGGTGGGAACCATCTCCAAGCGTTCTCTGCGCAAGGTAAAGCGCCATCTGGCCACTGAGCCGCTGTTTGAGGCCTACGGAGTGAATCGGCAGATCGAAAGCGCGCTGCGACGGCAGGTCTGGCTGAAGTCCGGCGCCTCCCTGGTTATCGACGAGACGGAGGCCCTGGTTTCCATCGACGTCAACACGGGCAAGACCCGGGGCGGCAAGGACCACGACGATACGATCAGGAAAACCAATCTCGAGGCGGCTGAGGAGATTGCCCGGCAACTGCGCCTGCGAAATTTGGGGGGTCTGATCGTCATCGACTTCATCGACATGCGCTCCCGCCGGGACCAGATCGCCGTCTACGACAAGTTCAAGGACTGTCTGCGCCGGGATCGCGCGCGTACCCACACCTTGCCCATTTCCCCGCTGGGCCTGCTGGAGATGACCCGGCAGCGGGTGCAAGAAAGCATTCGGCGCGCCGTGTATATGGAGTGTCCCGCCTGCCGCGGAAAAGGGATGGTGAAATCCTATGAGACGATGAGCGTGGAGATTCAGCGGGAGATCAGCCGGGTTCTCCGTAAGCACCCCGAGGTCCATGAAATCAAGGTGGTGGTCCACCCCGGCGTGCTGCACCGGCTCCGGACGGAAGATGACGAACTTTTGGTCGAGCTCCAGCGCCGTTGTGCCGGCCAATTCAGCTTCAAGGCGGATCCGGCGGCCAACATTGAGGACTTTAAACTCCTCAATGCGGCCACGGACCAGCCGCTCGAGTAGTCGTGGAGCGCGGTCCCGGCGAGCCGAGCGTCCCGGTCGGACCGGTCCGCGAGGCTGGTCTACGGGCCGTGTTGGAGAAGGCAGAGGCCACCCTGGGTGCGGAGGCACCGGCCTCGGCCCGGCTCGACTTGTACCGCGAGTTTCTCCGGTTGGAGGAGAAGCGACTGGAGGAACAGGCGCGGGGCGGTGCGGCAGGATTGGAGCTGGCGCATCGCCGCGCCCAGTTGATTACCGTGGTGCTGGAGTGCCTTTGGAAAAAATCGGGAGGTCCGGCGGCGGGGGATGGCCTGGTGCTCGGTGCGGTGGGTGGTTTTGGCCGGCAGGAAATGAGCCCGGCCAGCGATATTGATTTAGTCTTCCTTCGCGAGGGGGCGACGGATCGCACCGCCGAGGAGGTGGTGAAGCAGATTCTTTATGTGTTGTGGGACCTTGGTCTCAAGGTGGGTCATGCCTGCCGGACGGTGGCCGAGACGGTGGAGCGTGCGGAAAGCGAGCTGATGATCAAGACCGCCCTGTTGGATGCGCGGCGGCTGACCGGATCCACGGCCCTTTGGCAAAAATTTGAGGAAGAATTCGGCAAACGAAACCTGGCCCGGGGAGTGGAATCGTATCTTTCCTGGCGGTTGGAAAATCAGGCCGCCCGCCATGCCAAGGAGGGGGGTGCGGTTTTTGTGCAGGAGCCGAATTTGAAAACCGGGGTGGGTGGGTTGCGGGATTTTCATAACCTCCGGTGGGTCGGCCGGGTTTCCGGCGAGGGGGCCACCTTGCCGGACTTGGTGCGGAAGGGGTGGCTGGGTTCGGAGGAGGCGGCGCAAGCGGAGACGGCCTTTGGATTTCTCATGACTCTCCGAGAACAGTTGCACATCGCCCAAGGCGGTCCCGGCGATGTGCTTACTCTGCGGCTGCAGGGGGAACTGGCCACGGCCATGGGGTACCCGCAGCCGAATATTTTGCGAAAAAGTGAATCCATGATGCGCGAGACCTATGGACATCTGCGCACGATCCATCTGGTTTGCAATGCCGCCGCCACCCGGATTTGTCAGCAAAAGACCGGCCGGCCCCGGGGACTGTGGTCCTTCTTTTCCGGTTGGAGCGGCGCCCGCCGGGCGGTGGACGGTTTTGTTCTGAGCGGGGCGGAACTGGGGGCAGAATCGTCCGAGGTGTTCCGGCAGGATCCGGTGCGGATGATCCGGGTGTTTCGGATCCTGCAGGATCAAGGCTCCGTGCCCGGAGCAGAACTATCCACGCTCCTGCGGGCCAACTTTTCCCTGCTGACGGAGGAGTGGGCCCGGCAACCCGAGGTTCGGGAAACCTTTCTGCATATTTTACGGCAGAAAGGGAAAGTCGGGCGAATTCTGCGGTACATGCATGAGGGCGGGGTGCTAGGCCGGATTCTGCCCGAGTTCGCCCCGCTGACGTGTCTGGTACAACACGAGTTTTTCCACCGGTATACCGCGGATGAACATACCCTGGTCTGCTTGGAACAGTTGGATGCGATGTTGGACTCCAAGGAGCCAGATCTGCGCAAATACGGGGAGCTCTACCGGCGAGTAGCGACCCCGGAGATTCTCGCTTTGGCCGTGCTCCTGCATGACACCGGTAAAGCCGAGCTGACCCGCAACCATGAGGAGATCGGGGCGGTGCATGCCGCCCAGGTGGCCCGGCGGTTCGGGTTTCGGGGGCGGGAACTCGCGCTGATGACCTTCCTGGTGGACCATCACATGACCTTGGGAAATTTTTCCCGCAAGAACTTGGACGAGGCGGAGACCATCCGGGCTTTTGCCCGGATTGTGCAGGACGAGGAGCGGTTGAATCTCCTGATGCTGATTTCGGCTGCCGATGTCCGGGCGGTGGCCGGGCGCAACAACTGGTCCAGTTGGCGCGAGCTTTTGGTCTGGGATCTGTATGCGCGTACCAAGCGCATGTTGGCCGGCGAAGAGGAGTTTTTGCGGGCGGAAGAGGAGGAGCGCCGGGGCCGTGTCGCCCAGGTCGAGGCAGAACTGGCCGGCGAATTTTCCCCGGAAGTGGTGGCGGAGCATCTGGCCGGCATGGGGCCAGCCTATGTCCGCCAGTGTCCGGCCGCCCTCATTGCCCGGCATCTGCGGGCCGTGCACCGGTTTTTTGCCGACCGGGTGGGCGGGGAAGAGGCGCTGGTGCCGCTGGTGGAGTGGTTGGACCGGCCAGAGGAGGGACATACCGAGGTCATCGTGATCACCTGGGACCGGGAGCGGCTTTTCAGCAAGATTGCGGGGAGTTTTGCCGTGGCAGAATGCAATATTCTCAGCGCGGATATTTTTACCCGGGCCGACAACGTGGTATTCGATACCTTCCGCGTCTGCAATGAACGGATGGAGCCAGTGAGCCACCGGGTGGATCGGGAGACCTTTGAAAAAGCCCTGACTGAATCGCTCATTCGCACCGAGGACTCGTTGGGCGAAAAGCTGTCCGGGCAGGGGCCGACCATGTGGCAAAAGGCGATCGGGGAGGCCGAGTTTCCCTCAAGCCTAAGGATCGACACGGAAAGTGAGCCGGGCCGCACCCTGCTGCATGTTCAGGCGCCTGATCGGGTGGGGCTGCTGCACGCCCTGACTGGTGGAATTTCCGATGAGGGAATGCTGATTGGGGTGGCCAGGATCACGACGGAAAAGGGTGCGGCCCTGGACAGCTTTAGTCTTCTGGACCGGGAGCACCAGGCCGTGATCGATCCTGCCTGGCAGGGACGGCTTCTCGAAAGACTCAAGGGAGTGTTGAGCCGATGAACCCCGTGATGTTGCAGGTAGAACCGAGGGACTTGGCCGAAGCCAAGCGACTGGCCCAGAGGGTGGTGAGGGAAGCCCGCCGCTGCTTCCATGTGGAGCGGGCGGCTCTTTTTCTCCTGAATCCCAATCTTGGGGATCTGGAAGTGGAGGCCTCGGCGGGATTAACCCAGAAAGTTCGAGGTAAACGTTGGCAGGTCGGTCAGGGGCTGGTGGGCTGGGTGGCCAGCCGCGGAATGGCGGCTCGGGCGGATGTGAAAGCCATGCGCCACGCTCTCGGCTCTATAGGCAGCGAAATGGCTGCTCCGGTGAGTGAGGGGGACAAGCTGCTGGGGGTATTGGCGGTGGGAACCAAGCGGAAAAACTACTTTCGCCAAGGGCAGGAGGAGGAGTTGGGGGAGCTCGCGCGGCAAGCGGCGGGTTGGCTGGCGTTGGCGTGGCGGGTGGCGGGAACGCGGGAGGAGGGGGAGCGTTCGGCCGCTTTGGCGGAGGTGGGGGCGGCCGTGGGGGCGGAGGAGACCGTGCCAGCCATTCTCCAGCGGGTGGCGCGGGAGTCCCAGCGACTCTGCGGCGCCAAAGTCGTCTCGATTTATCTTTTCGAAAGACAGACCCAGGAGCTTCGTCTCGAAACCTGTCTGGGGGCTTCGGCAAAGTATCGGGGGCAGCCGCCCATTCCCGCGGCGGAGACGGCCCTGGGTTTTGTGGTGCGGGGGTGTCGTCCGTTCACCCTTGCGCGGGTGGCGGAGAGTGCGCTGGATCTTCATACCGATCGGATCCTGCAGGAAGGGGTGGCATCGTTGGCGGCCGTGCCGCTTGCCGATCCGAAGGGGGGGGTGGGGGTGCTGTGTGTGGGGACCCGGGAGATCCGCCGTTTTTCCGATGCGGAGATTCGGCTTTTGACCGGACTGGCCGGGTTGGCGGCGGCCGCCTTGGGCCGGGCCCGGCTTGCCTCCCGCTTGGATCAGACTGAAGAGGAGCTACGGAATCGAGAGCGTCTTTCCTCCCTGGGCATGCTGGCGGCCGAAGTGGCCCACGAGGTACGGAACCCGCTGGCAGTCGTGCGCATGCTTTGGCACAGCGCGGTCCGAGGTTTGCCGGCATCGGAGGCGCAGACCCGCGATCTCCAGATGATCGAAACCAAGCTGGGCCAGATGAATACCATTCTGGACCGAATCCTGAATTTGGCCCGTTCCGCCGATCCGGAGATGCGGGAAGTGGATGCGGCGGAATTGGTCGAGGAAGTAGCCCTGCTGACTCGGACGAAACTGGGCTCGGCCCGAATTCGCGCAGTTTTAAAACTCCCGCCCCGCGGCACGGCCCGCATCCGTGGGGACCGGTCGCTGCTGGAGCAAGCCTTGCTCAACCTCGTGCTCAACGGCATGGAGGCGATGAAAGAGGGTGGCGAACTGCGCCTGGAAGTTCGGGTCGCGAAAGACGGAGTCGCCCTAGCCGTGCAGGATCAAGGGCCCGGAATGAAGAAGGAGGTCGCCGAGCGTTTATTCGAGCCTTTTCTCACACGGCGTCCCGGTGGCACAGGGTTAGGTCTCGCTTTGGTGCGACGGACGGTGGAGGCCCACGGTGGCAGCGTGCGGGTGCAGTCAAAGCCGGGAAGGGGAACCAGGGTAGAGATCCGGTTGCCGCGGGTCGTCGTTGAGCGGCCCAATCCCGCACACATTTTGAAATCTTAACCGATGCATCCAAGGGGGATGCGTTTACCGGTTAATTCAGCAGCTTTTCCAGTTCCTGATCCTTCGGCACCCCTAGTTCGAGGGCGCGGTTGTAGTGCCGTTTGGCCAGTTCTTTGGCCGGAGGTGTCTGGGTCGCGTAGATTACCGCAAGATTGAAGTGCGCATCGCCGTAACTGTCGTCCAGTTCAATGGCCTTGCGGCATTCCTGCTCAGCTGCCTCTTGGAGGCCTTTCCGTGAGGAGGAGATGCCAAGATAGTTGCGGGTCTTGGCATCATTTGGGTCCAGTGCGACCGCGCGGCTAAGGACCTGAATGGCATCGTCGTATTTCTCTTGCTGAACAAGCACGATGCCGAGAACGGAGTGCGAGAAAGCGTCATTGGGGGCTACGCGGATGGCCTCCCGGAGGGGCTTTTCCGCCTCGGGATACTTCTGTTGCTGGAAGCGGACTACGCCGAGGTTGGAAAGGGCGTAAATGGACTGGGGATATTTGTTGAGGATCTCCTGATAGGCGGCGGCGGCCTCGTCGAACTTCTTCTCGTTGTACAGAGAGGTAGCACGAGCGGCCGTGTCCTTGAATTCCTCCGGGATGCGGGGCTTCTCTGCGTAACTTTCCGGGCTCGCGGGCTTTTCTGCGGCACTGCTCAAGGTCGCAGTCGTGGCGGCGCCGGCTGTGGCGGTCGGTGCGGCTGGCTCGGGGGCGACGAGGGAAGGGGCCGAAACCTTAAGCATACCCTCCTCCTCCTCGCTCAGGGCCACCAAGGGGGAGCTCAGTACCTCCATCTGGGTTTTGAGCGCCTCGGTGGAGACAGCGAGATTTTTGAATTCGTCGAGAACCAGCCGGCGGGCGGCTTCCCGGCGGGCCTGTTCTTTCAGCTGCCGGTCGAGAATGGAACGAAGCATGGCGTTTTCCTTGGCCAATGTGGAGTCGGACTTGCCGGCGGTGCCGGCCATTTGTAGTTTGCCCGTCAGGTCGGCGATCTGTTTTTTGTAGTCCTCGTTGGCGCGGGTGAGCTCGGCCGACTTGGCGTTGGCTTCCGCCAACTTCTTCTCCAAAGAATCCACCTGCCCACGGAGGGAGGACATTTCGCCGGCCATATCCCCCCCGGCGGCTTTTTTCAGGCTTTCTTCGGTCGAGGCCAGCTTGGTGCGCAGGGCGGTGTTTTCCTGCTGCAGAGCCGCGACGTTGGCATCTGCCGGGGAACCCGAAGAAAGTTTTTCCTGCAGACCCTTCTTGTCGGTGAGGGCTTGATCCAGATCGGCCTTGGCCTGTTTCAGCTCCGTGCGGGCGGATTCCAAATCGCCGGTGAGCTGGATAATGCGCTGGCGAAGGGCAGACGGATCGTCCGAAGTCACGACCGGGGCCGGGGCGGCCGGGGCTTCCGTTTTGGCCGCAGCTGGAGTGGGGGCTGGTGCGGGGGCCTCGGGCTTTTCTGACATCGGCGCAGGGGCGGCAGGCGCGGGGGCCGCGGCCGGGGCGGCCGGCGGGGGCGTGGCGGATTCCTTGGCAGTTTTGAGGTTGGCGAGTTTGTCGTTCAGGTATTTGATGCGGTATTTGACGATGGTCGGCTCCCATTCCGGATTTTCGTTCTTCAGTTTTTCCAGGCGGGTCAGGGCGGTTTCGTATTTTTCGCGGGCCTGAGAGTTTTGGCCTCCCTGGCTGAGTTTGTCCCCCTCGTTGATCATGACATAGATCTGGAGGTAGTCGTCCTGGGGAGAAGCGGCCGCTCCCACATGGAAAACTGTGGAAAAAACCGTCAAGGCGGCTAGGGCAAAAATTTGCATCCTTCTTGTCACAGAAGGGGAAATTAGGCGGGTAAAAAAGGGGTGGATCAAGAGAAAACGGCCCCCGTTGACGATAACTTTTCCCCGTCTAGAAAGAGTAGGTATGGAACTAGCCATGCCACAGGGGGTTTTGGTGTTGAACCGTTTTTGGCAGGCGGTCCACATCTGCTCCGTCCGCCGGGCTTTCAGCCTGCTTTATATGGGGCACGCGCAGGTGGTCGATGGGGATGGGCAGGATTTCCGGACATTTGATTTTCACAGCTGGCAGGAGGCCAGCCAGGGCTACCAAGGGGAAGATGCCTACCACACCATCAGTTTCCGGATCAGGGTTCCGCGAGTGATTGTGCTGATGTTGTTCGACCGTATCCCAAAAAAGGAGGTCAAGCTGACACGGCAAAACGTTTTTGAGCGTGATTCCTTTACCTGCCAGTACTGCGGCGATAACAAGGACCGCAAGGATCTCAACCTCGACCACGTCATTCCCCGGGATCAGGGCGGTACCACCACATGGGAAAACGTCGTTTGCTCCTGCATTCCCTGCAATACGCGCAAAGGCAACCGCCGCCCACATGAGGCCCACATGAAGCTCGTCAAGAAACCCAAGCGGCCCAAGCTCCGCACCTTCCTGAATGTGCAGATTTCCCGGAACGGACCGGAAACTTGGCGCCACTTCCTAGATCTGGCGTATTGGAACGTCGAGTTGAGCGACTGAGTTCTTTGGTTCGCGGCAGAGCCCTGCCGAATCCTCATCCCCGCCGCTCTGGGCGACTTTGGGGGAGGTCAAAAATTCCTCTGCGCCCTTGGCGCGCTCTGCGGTAAAAATAACCTGCTTGAAGCTTTCCCA
>JBEANM010000028.1:0-8633 GCA_041165425.1 Verrucomicrobiota bacterium | reverse complement strand
TGGCTTGGTTTCTAAAAGGGAATTGAGATAACTCCATTGACCGCTGTTGCGGGGCATTTAATCTCTCGCAACCCCCGAAAGATCACGAGGATGGAACAAATTTTCTTCTGGAGCCTGGCCGTCGGCCTTCTGGCGGCCGCCACGGCAGTGGTGACCCTCCGGAACCCCGTGACCAATGCCGTCTGCCTGGTGCTCGCCTTGGTTTTTCAGGCCGCACTTTTCGTTACCCTGGAGGCCACCTTCTTGGCTGCCGTGCAGGTGATTGTTTATGCCGGTGCGGTGATGGTTCTCTTTCTTTTTGTCATCATGTTGCTGGATGTGAAGGTGGAGGCGCGCCGCCCCATCCCATGGCCCAAAGTGGTCGTCGTGGGAGTGGGTCTGGTGGCGGTCATCGCAGGGATTCCTAAACTGGTTGCCGCGTTTCCTGCTGCCCGGGATCCGCTGCGTTGGTCGGATGAGGCGACTCCGTTTGGAGCCAAGGAGCTCGGTACGTTGCTCTTCACTTCCTATGCCCCGCTTTTCCTGGCTACCGGCGTTTTGCTGCTGGTAGCCACGATCGGGGTTGTGGTGCTTTGCCGCAGGGATCCGGGCTCATGATTTTGGGCGAAATTACCTTGGGCCACTATCTGGCCCTGAGTGGGCTGTTATTCCTGGTGGGTCTGGCCGGGGCGCTGCTCCGCCGAAGTCTGCTGATCGTGATGATGTCCCTTGAGCTACTGTTGAACGCCGCCAATCTCGCCCTGGTCGCTGCGGCGCGCTTTCAGGGAATTCCGGACCCGCAAGTGGCGGTCTTTTTTGTTATCACGGTGGCGGCGGCGGAGGTGGCCGTTGGTCTCGCCATCCTGGTGGCTATCTTTCGCCTAAAAAAGACCACGTCCGCAGAGGACTTTGCCACGCTCAAATTCTAAACATGATTGCCTACGCCCCTTATCTGATACTGCTATTGCCGCTGTTCGCCGCCGTGGCCATCCGGCTATTTCTTTACCCGTTCCCAAGGATTGCGGTACCGGTCTCCATCGCGGCCTGTTTGGGTAGTTTTGTTGGGTCCATGATGCTCCTGAGTAGCGGGACGCCCGCGGGAGGAATGGCCGCTCCGACAATCCCTTGGATTGAAATCGCCGGTCTCAAGACGGGGTTCGGTCTGGTGGCCGATCCGTTGGCCCGGTTGATGGCTGCCTTGGTCACCGGGGTGGCCCTTCTTGTCCATATTTACTCTTTGGGTTACCTGGCCAAGGATCCGTGCCGGAGCCGGTTCTTCGCCGAGCTTTCCCTGTTCGTCTTCTCGATGTTGGGAATCGTTTTTGCCGACAACCTTGTCACCATGTTTGTCTTTTGGGAGCTGGTCGGCCTCAGCTCCTATTTACTGATCGGGTTCTGGCATGAGAGACCCGCGGCCGGAGCCGCCGCTAACAAAGCCTTTCTGGTCAATCGAATCGGGGACTTTGGATTTATTCTTGGGATCCTCGGGGCCTGGTCTCTCTTCGGCACCATTAGCTTTGCCGATCTGCCCAGCCGGGCTGACTCCGGCGCCCCGTTCTGGGCCGTGACGGCCGTAGGGCTGGGTCTGCTCTGCGGATGTCTCGGAAAATCCGCCCAGTTGCCTCTGCATGTCTGGCTGCCGGACTCGATGGAAGGCCCCACGCCTGTTTCCTCGCTGCTGCACGCCGCCACCATGGTGGTGGCGGGGGTCTACATGCTGATCCGGGTCTTGCCGATTCTGGAGTTAAGTGCCGTGACCATGAACACCATCGCGTGGATCGGCGCCTTGATGACCCTGCTGCCTGCGCTGATTGCCTGCCAGCAGAATGATATCAAACGCATCCTGGCTTATTCCACGCTTTCCGAGATCGCCTACATGGTGATGGCGGTCGGGCTCAATATTCCCGGCCCTGGAATGTATCACTTGGTCACCCATGCCTTTTTCAAATGCCTCCTATTCCTGGCGGCAGGTTCGGTCATTCATGGCTGCCATGAGGAACAGGATATCTGGAAAATGGGAGGCCTTCGCCAGCGGATGCCTTTTACCTTCCTGGTGACGTGGATTGGAACCTTGGCTTTGGCAGCGATTCCGCCGGTATCTGGATTTTGGAGCAAGGACGCGATCTTTGCCGCCACCTGGGATCGTCCAGGTCTCGCCGCCTGTTCGATGCTAGCCGGGTTCTTCACTTCTTTCTTTATGTTGCGGATGATTCTGGTGGCGTTTGACGGCAAGCCTCGTACGGAAAATGCCAAGCATGCCCATGAAGGTCCGCCTGTCATGGTGGTACCGATGCTGATTCTCGCCGCCCTTTCCATCTTCGCTGCAATGTTCCCGGTGGCAGAGTTCCTCGGGATGAAGCCTGAGGGGCCCCACCACGCTTGGACCCTCTGGCTCTCCCTGATTCTGGCGGTGCTTGGTTTTGTCCCGGCCCATTTTCTCTACCGGGACGCGCTGAAAGACCCGCTCCACCTTCCGTGGTTACAGGGGAAATTCTATGTCGACGAATTTTACCAAAATGTGCTGGTCGCGACCCAGGATGGGTTGGGGCGGTTGGCGGATGCCTTTGAGGGCTGGGTGGTGCGTGGGTTTGTCGTGCGCGGGTCTGGAGTGATCGCCCGGGCGGCAGGGCAGGGGTTACGGTTGGTGCAGTGCGGCCAAGTGCAGCTGTACGCCGCGGTGTTCACTCTCGGAGCGGTGGGTGTGATCGGCTGGCTCCTTTGGAAGGGAGGCGCATGAGCTTCTCCCTGACCTTGCCAGCTCTTCTGGTGATACCGCTCTGCGGGGTGCTGTTCATTGCTTTGGGCTCCCGCCCCAAGGCTACTGCCCTGTGGACCTGTATCCTAAATCTCGTGCCGGGTTTTCTGGCTTCCGGGGCGGTCCTGCGCTCCGGGGAGTTGATTTTTGGGCCTGACCCCATCCCCGCGAGGGAGGTTTTTCCGGCCAAATTCATTCTCGGGATGGATGGACTCAGTCTGTCCATGGTCTGGCTTACTCTCGTGGTGTCCCTGGCTGCGATCGGGTCGGGCAGGGAAGGCATCAAGCGCGAGAAAGAGTACTACATTTGCCTGTTGCTGATCGGCCTCGGGGCGCTCGGCGCATTTCTTTCGGTGGACCTGTTCTATTTCTTTTCCTTCCATGAGGTGGCGTTAATCCCAACCTTCCTTCTTTTGGGTATGTGGGGTCATGGAGACCGTTCTGGAGCAGCTTGGCGGATGACGGTTTATCTAATGCTGGGAAGTATGGTTTTACTGGTGGGGCTGATCGGCCTTTATCTGGCCCTGCCCGAAACGGCCCGAAGTTTGGATTGGCGCGTTCTGTCGGAGACTCTTCGGGTCAGTCCGATTCCCCCGGCCACTCAGGGTATCTTGGCTGTGCTTCTGCTGGTGGGATTTGGAACCTTGGTATCGCTGGTGCCGTTTCATAGCTGGGCACCGGGTGGGTACGCCTCCGCCCCGGCTCCCGCAGCCATGCTCCATGCCGGGGTATTGAAAAAGTTCGGTCTGTACGGACTGATGCGGGTGGTATTGCCGATGACCCCGGACGGTTGGAAGGAGATTACCTGGATCGTCGGGCTTCTTCTTGCCGGAAACATTCTCTATTTGGGCCTTGCGGCCCTCCAGCAGCGAGATTTTCGGTGGTTGCTGGGTTTTTCCAGTGCGATGCACATGGGGACTATCTTTCTAGGGCTGATCAGTGGCACCGTGCTGGGATTAGCTGGGGCGCTCACCCTGATGGTTGGGCATGGCCTGAGTGCCGCCCTGGGTTTTGCCGTGGCCGGGGAGATGAGCCGCCGCACGGGCACATCTTGGATGCGCGACCTGGGTGGGTTGGCACAACGCACCCCGCAACTCTGGTTTTACCTGATGATTGCGGCCATGGCCTCCATCGGGTTGCCGGGGCTGGCCAATTTTGCCGGTGAAATCATGATCTTCTTCGGGGCGTGGTCGGCTCAGCCGGTGCTGGTGGGAGTGGCCGCATGGGGTGTGGTGCTTTCCGCGGTGGCCATGTTGCGGGCCGTGCGGGCTGTGGCTTTCGGACCGATGAGTCCTGCGGTGGAAGCGGAAGGGGTGACCGACCTGCGGGGGGTTCGGGAAACCTGGCCGTTTGTCATCCTCACCCTCGCGCTCCTTGGGATTGGATTGATGCCCGTCATCGTTTACGGGCCGGCCCGGCCGGTTTTGGAAAGGTTGCTCATACCATGACCGCTTGGCTCACCCCGGAAATTCTGCTTACCCTGGCCGGAGTCGGCCTGATCTTGGTGGACGCTCTGGCGCCGGAGGCGATCCGTCGAAGGATTCCATGGATGGCTTTGTTGAGTTCGCTGGGGATTCTGGCCTGGAGTCTTTGTCCGGAGAGCCGAGGGTTGCCAGCCTCCTGGGCCAATCTCTTTATTTCCGACGGCCTGACCGCCGTCTTTAAGCCTTTCTTTCTTCTGTGTCTCGTCGTGGTGATCGGAATGGCCTCCCGTTACCGACTGGAGACGGATGAAGCAGTTCGCGGGGAATTTCTAGCATTACCCTTCTTCCCGACCGCCGGCCTATGTATGCTCGCCTCCGCCCGCGACTTTCTGGCCGTGTTCGTGGCCTTGGAGCTCGTCAGCATTTCTCTCTACCTTTTGGCGGCTTTCCATCGCGCCAGACCGGCCAGTCTGGAGGCTGGAATTAAACTGTTGGTGATGGGTGGCCTTTCCACGGGGTTTCTCGTGATGGGAATCGCCTGGCTGTATGCGGGGGCGGGGACCACGGAGTTTTCCAAGCTTCTGCTTGCTCAAGCAGGCCAGCCGGCCAACCCGGCTATTCTCATTGCCGCAGGTCTGATCCTTGCCGGAATCGGGTTCAAGGTGGCCGCCGTTCCTTTCCACGCTTGGGCGCCAGACGTGTATGAAGGAGCCCCCACACCGGTCACGGCTTTTCTGGCGGTGGCCTCCAAGGCGGCGGGCTTCATTCTTTTGCTGCGCGTCTTCGGAATCGGCGCCTTTGCTCTGGAGTCCGTGGGTGCCTATTTCCGGCCGATTCTTCTGACGCTTGGTATCGCCACGGTGACCTTGGGGACCTTGGCGGCCTTGCCTCAGCGGGACTTGAAACGGCTGCTGGCCTACTCGGGAATCGCCCATGCCGGATTTATGATTCTGGCCTTGGGAACCCGCGGGGAGGGGGGGGTGGGAACAGTGGTGGCCTACCTTTGGGCTTATCTTCTGGCTTCGTTGCCGGTGCTTCTTTTTATCAACGAGCTGGAGCGGTTGCATGGCAGCACGGATATGCGCCATCTCGACGGGATGGGGCGCCGTGAGCCGGGTCCGGCCCTCGGCTTCACGCTTTGCCTGATCTCGATGGCTGGACTGCCGCCTTTGGTTGGATTTCCGGTGAAAATGGCCGTTTTGGCGAACCTTTGGAATGCGGGGGAAACTCCGGCCCTGGTCGTAGCCGTGATCATGGCCGTGGCCGGCCTGGGAATTTACCTTACCCCCATCCGGGTGATGTACTGGGAGCGTGAGGCGGACGCCATCCCCTCGCGCCGTTTTCCACCCTTCTTGATCTGGGTCATGTTGGTAGCCGGTCTTCTCAATGTTTGGCTGGGACTACAGCCCAAACTACTAGTCCGGTTGGCCGAACAGAGTCTGAATCCATTGCCGGTGACCCAAGCGATCCCCGAGTAGGTCTTGGTCACGAGCGAGGCTGGTCGGGCTGGGAATTTTCGGTAATCTCGAGCCGTCATGGCCGCCCATGAAACTACTCCTGTGGCCGGGCCCAAAATGGGTTCGGAGAAGCTGGTTCGCCTCAGCGAGGCGGCGGGCAATCATTTGGCCGAGCTACTGAAAAAAAAGGGGTATGGGGTAGGGGCCCTCAAGGTTTCAGTGGTCGGGGGAGGGTGCAGCGGACTGCAGTACCAGATGGAGCTGGTTCCCGGGGCCGGCCCCAAGGACATTTTGGTGGAAAGCCGGGGGGTGCGGATTTCCGTGGATCCAAAAAGCGCGGTTTTCTTGAGTGGATCAGAAATCGATTTCAGCTCTGACCTGCAGAAAGGTGGCTTTCGGGTCACCAACCCCAACGCCCGCGCCACCTGTTCCTGTGGCGACAGTTTTAGCACCTGAGGCCAATGTGACCACCCACGGCAAAAAAAGCCGGAATCGGCCAAAGTTGGGAAAAGCCCGGTTGCCCTACAAGGAGCGGTTGAAGCGCGGCTTTGACCGCGTGGAGCGTGACCTCTCGTGGATGATGGGAATTTTCCGGGAACTTCTTGAGGAGCTCGGAGAAAAAGAGGCAAGTGACACTTTGCCCTGGATGCATGGGGCGAAGCGGTTGCCGGCGATCAAGGAGGGTAAAATTACCCGGGGATACGCCATCGCCTTTGGCCTGCTCAATCTGGCGGAAGAGGTGGCATCGGCTTCGATGCGTCAGCTCAACGAGGCGATCAACGGCCCCCAACACGAGCCAGGATCCTGGGCCCAGGCCTTATGCCGACTCAAAAGCTCAGGAGAGACCTCGGAGCATTTGGCGGCAACGCTCCCGACGCTCCGCGTGGAGCCGGTGCTCACCGCGCATCCGACCGAGGCTCGACGGCGCTCCATTCTTGCCTGCATGCAGGAAATTCACGGAATTCTTTTGGAGCGGAGTGGAAAGTCCGGTCAGGACGGATTGGACCGGGAAAGGAGAGACCACTTAAAGACCGTGCTCGAACGCTGGTGGCGCACTGAAGAGGTGCGGACCCAGCGTCCCACCGTGGACATGGAGCGGGAGGGCGTGATCCACTGTCTGGCGGGTTCCATGGCCCGATCGATTGCGGAGACTGACCGTCGGCTGCGGGATGCTTGGCAGATTGCCGGTTTTGGCCCGGGCGGGCCGGTCCATCCGGCCGTACGCCCGGTGCTTAGCTTTGGTACTTGGGTCGGCGGCGACCGGGATGGGCATCCCTTGGTGACTCCTGAGGTCACGGCGAAAAGCCTGCTTCTCTATCGGGCCGCAGCTCGTCAACTCATTGCGTCGGGCTTAGAAAGGCTAGCCTCACACTTAACGCTCTCGAGAAAGTATCACGGGGTTCCGGCCGAGTTGGATAAGTGGCTGCCCGAGTGGCGTCGGCGGATCGGCGCGGAAAAAGAGGCTGAGATTTCGGTGTACCGGGAGGAGCCCTGGCGTGAGGCGGTGCTCTTGATGAGACAGCATCTTCTGGCGGAGCCCCAGGGTTACCAGCAACCGGAGGATCTGATTCTGGATCTCGGGGTCGTGCGGCGTGGACTTCTGGCCGTGGGGGCGCACCGGTTGGCCGCGGCAGAGGTGGACACCATGATCCGGCAGATCGAAGTATTTGGCTTTCATCTGGCCGTCTTGGATGTCCGGCAAAACAGCTCCCGGCATGACGAAGCCGTGGAGGAACTCCAACGCAAGGCCGGGAAACTTGGCAAGCCGTACAGCCAACTTTCCGAGCCGGAACGGCGGGAGCTCCTGGATGGCTGGTGGGAGAACCTTCCGTGGACCATGGACGACGCGGTGGCAGCGGGACCAGCCGCCCGGGAGGTGATCGGCACGTATCAGGCTCTGGCGCAACACGTGACCAAAAATGGCTCGGACGGGTTGGGACTGTCCATTGTCAGCATGACCCGGGACGTGTCCGACCTGATGATTATCCATCTTTTTGCGCGGGTGGCGGGTTTACGTGTCTCCGATGGGGAGGGGAAGATTGTTTGCCCTCTTCCGGTGACTCCGCTTTTTGAGACCCTGGAGGATTTGGAGCGCGCCCCGAGGGTGGTGGAGGAATTTTTACACCACCCGACCGCACGAAAGGCGTTAAAGGTGTTGGCCAATCGGGAAAGCGAAGTGGATCGGCGGCGGCGCCTGGCCTTGGTGGACCCCGGCGAGGGCACCGTGATTCTCCCCACGGAACCACCGCCTGTCCTACGGGTGATGATTGGATATAGCGACAGCAACAAGGATGCAGGGCTGATTTCCAGCCAATGGGCCTTGCACCGCTGTCAGCGCGGCATTCTCAAAGCCGCCAAGGAACAAGGTGTGGCCGCCCGGTTCTTCCATGGTCGCGGAGGTACCGTGAGTCGAGGAGCGGGGCCCACCCACCGATTTTTGGAGGCCTTACCCCGGGGCACTCTTTCCGGAGACCTTAGGGTCACGGAGCAAGGGGAGGTGATTGGGCAAAAATATGGGACGGTCGCAACCGCAGCCCACAATCTTGAGCTACTGCTGGCGGGCACGACCTTGACCTCGCTTTTGCCGGAAGAGGCGGTGGAGGATGATCCGGCCATGGTGGCGATTTTCGATTTCTTGAGCCGCGAAAGTATGGCCACCTACCGGCAACTCATCGAAAAGCCCGGATTTCTCGACTATTTCCGGCAGGCTACGCCGATCGATGTCGTCGAGAGGAGCACGATTGGGTCCCGCCCTGCCCGACGAACCGGAGCGGCAGACTGGAAGGATCTGCGAGCGATTCCCTGGGTATTTAGCTGGAGCCAGGCGCGGTTTTTCTTGCCGGGCTGGTATGGCGCAGGGACCGCCCTGCGAAAGTTGGCCAAAGAGGAGGCGAAGTTATTTCGACGCCTACGGGAGGGGGTTTCGACGTGGCCGTTTGCCAAGTACGTCTTTAATAACCTGGAAAGCGGCATTGCGAGCGCCGATCTGGAAGTGAGTCAGGGATATATTGACCTGGT
>JBEANM010000027.1:0-17846 GCA_041165425.1 Verrucomicrobiota bacterium | reverse complement strand
TTTGACGACCAGGTTGCCTTTCCACTGGTCGCGGATGGCGCGGATGCGGGCCGCGGTGAGCCGGCCGCTGAAGGTTTTGTTCATGAAGAGGCCGAGGTGTTTCATGGACAGGCCGGCGGGGATGTAGGGCTTGAGGGTGGCAAACTGCGGGATGCCCGCAAACAGCTGGGAGAACGACCATTCCGGCCGGGTGCACATCTGGAAAATGTTCCGTAGGCTCATCTTCGGCGGGACGGAAAGGCCGTTGCGGATTTCCTTAGGGCGGTACCCGAAGGTGGGGGTATCGGCGAGGAGCACGAGCGTCTTACAGCCGGCCTCGGCCGCGCGTTGCAGGAGCTTGTCGCGCAGCGAATCCTCGGCGGGGTGATAGAGCTGGAACCAGAAGTCGCCTCCGGTGATTTCGGAGATGGTTTCGATGCTGGCGGTAGTGACGGTGCTGAGGACGAAGGGCAGGTTGTGAGCACGGGCGGTACGGGCGAGGATCTCGCAGGACTTCGGCCACATCAGGGCCTGCAGGCCCACGGGGGCGATGCCGAACGGGTAAGCGTATTCCCGGCCAAAGAGGGTGGTTTTCAGCGAGGCACCCTTGTAATCGCGCAAATAGGCGGGGCGCAGCTCCACGGCACGGATGTCGCTGGTATTTTTGTGCAGGTTCACCTCGGCCATGCAGCCTCCGGCGAGATAGTCGTAGGCGAAGCCGGGCATGCGCTGCCTGGCGCGTTCGGCCAGAAGTTCGATCGAAGGGTAGCTTGGGTTCATCGGTGGGGATCCTTAGGGTTTGGTTTTTGGAAAACGGCAGGGCTTTTTGGAGTCTTTCGTTCTCATCGATAGAGCGGTCCGTAGGTCTGGCAGGCGCGGAAATCGGCGGATTCACCCAAAGGCGTTCCAGGCGGCCGGGCGGAAGACCTTCTCTGCCTCCACGTTGTGCATGGAGACGGGAATCCGCAGCTGGGAGGCCAGGGAGATAAGATCTGCCCCGACGTGGCCGTAGGTGAGGACGCAGTGGTTGGCTCCCCAGGTGTTCATCACGGAGTAAACGTCACGGAAGACCCCGGCTCCGCCGGTGCGGGGGACAAACCAAGTGGTGGGCCACGTGGGGTTGGTTCTTTCCTCGAGGAGCTGGTTCACCTTGGCGGGGAGATCGACCGTTTGACCTTCAGCGATCTGCAGGACGGGTCCAAGGCCGCGGACCAGGTTGAGCCGGTGGATGGTGCAGGGCATACCGCCTGGGGTGAGGAAGTGCGTCGACCAGCCTCCGCCGGGGAAGTACTCCGTGATCGAGGGATGCCAGCTGGTGGCTTCGAGGCAGGCTTTTTCCTCGGCATCGGTGATCTCCCAGTGGGGTTTCAAGGCAGGCTTGCCGGAAATCTTCTGCCGCCCGGCTCCATCGAGGGCGGCGGGACCGGAGTTGATCAAATGGAGAAAGCCGCCGGAAGCTGCGCCGGTGAGTTTGGCTCCGCTGACCCGTTTCACCGCTTCCGGGCTCCAGTAGGTGCGAACATCCGCGAAAATCTGGGCGGTATTGGTCAGGAGATTGCCGAACAGCATGCCGACCCCGTTCAGGGTGTCGTTTTCGGTGGCAACAAGGTGAGGAGACCGGCGACCGTTCCAGTCGAAGGAGCTATTGAGAATGGCCTCCAGGTAGTCGCCGTTGGGAAAGTGGTCGGTCCACTGGCGTTGGCCTTGGAAACCGGCGACGATGGCATCGTGGCCGAGGGCCTCCTCGCCGAAGCCGGCCTTGGCGAGGGCGGGATTGCCGACCATGAGGTCCCGGGCAATGAGGGCCATCTCCACCGATTTTTCCCATTCCTTATCAAGCTGGGGTCGGGGGCGTTTGGTTTTGGGAGAGTTCCAGTCCTTACCCTCCCGGCAGTTCTTCTTTGTCCAGGCGAGGGCCTTCTTCTTTTCTGAAGCGTCGAAAATGCCTTTCTCCATGCGCCGGACGAACTCGGTCATGTCCACGCTTTCCACGCGCATCCCGAGATAGGACTCGAAAAAGTCCGGGTCCACGATGGATCCGGCGATGCCCATGGAGGTTCCGCCCATGGCGAGGTAGGCGCGGTTGCGCATGGTAGCCACGGCCAGTCCGGCCCGGCAGAAGCGGAGGATTTTTTCTGAGACATCGGCGGGAATGTTCAGGTCCCCGGCCTCCTGGACATCCCGACCGTAAATACCGAAGGCGGGCAGGCCCTTCTGGGCGTGGGCGGCGAGGACGGCGGCCAGATAGACGGCGCCGGGGCGTTCCGTGCCGTTGAAGCCCCAGACGGCTTTCGGTCGGAGCGGGTCCATGTCCATGGTTTCCGATCCGTAGCACCAGCAGGGAGTGACGGTGAGGGTGAGGCCGACGTTGGATCGGGCAAAGAGGGCGTCGGTGGCGGAGGACTCGGTCGCACCCCCGATGCACTTGTTGGGGATCACGCACTCCACGTGGGAGCCGTCGCGATGGCGGAGGGAGGAGGAGATGAGCCGGGCGGCGGCCTTGGCCAGGGCCAGGGTCTGGTTTTCCAGGGATTCCCGGACCCCGCCGAGGCGCCCGTCGATGGTCGGGCGGATGCCGAGGGCCAATTTATGATTGGAACCAATCATATCGATATCGTAGGCTAGGGGTCTTGAACCGTCATTCTCTTTTTCGGACGCCCGACGGCCGTAATCATGCCGGGATTTTCCTGCTGATCAGCTCCCTCTTTTTTCTGTGGGCCCTGTGTAACGGGATGATCGATGTGATGGACAAGCACTTTCAGGACTTCCTTGGCCTGAGCAAACGGCAATCGGCCTGGGTGCAGTTTGCCCATTACCTGGGTTATTTTCTTATGGCCCTGCCGGCGGGCTGGCTGGCCCGAAAGTTCGGTTACAAGGGTGGGATTGTGTTTGGGCTCATGGCCGTCGCCGCGGGCTGCCTCTGGTTCATTCCGGCCACGCAAATCTCCACCTTCTGGGCCTTCCTGTTGGGCATCTGTGTGATTTCCATGGGGCTCACGTTTCTGGAAACCGTGGCCAATCCGTATACGACCGTGTTGGGGGATCCGAAATACTCTGCGGTCCGGATCAACATTGCCCAGAGCTTCAACGGGGTGGGGTGGATTTTGGGTCCGATCATCGGTGGCATGTTCTTTTATTCCGAACAAGGGGCGGAGGTGGCCCACCGGCAGCTTTGGATTCCTTATGCCGGCATTGCCGGAGGAGTCCTGTTGCTGGCGGTGGTTTTTCTTCTGGCCCGGCTGCCCGAGATCAAGCCCCCGGACGAATATCATCTTTCCGATAGCACCCCCGGGGTTTCCAAATCCATCTGGTCCCATCCCCATTTTGTCTTCGCGGTGGCCGCGCAGTTTTTCTATGTGGCGGCCCAGGCCGGCATTTTCGCCTTTTTCATCAACTACGTGGTGGCGGAAATCCCTCCGGTGGGGGAGGCCTGGAAAAACAGCTTTTGGCTGGGAGGCAGTGCGGGGGTGAGTGAGCGGGCAGGGGAGTGGTTTGTCAGCGAACAGGGGGCCACCAAGCTTCTGGCCTATTTTAGCTTTACTCTGTTTCTTCTGGGTCGGGCGAGCGGATCCTGGATTCTCACAAGGTTTCCCGCCCACCGGGTGATGGGGGTCTATGCGCTGGCCAATGTCGCCATGATGGCCGGCATCGTTCTTAAGCTGGGCTGGTTGTCCCTCGGGGCCTTGTTCCTGAGCTTCTTTTTTATGTCGGTTATGTTTCCCACCATCTTCGCCCTCGGCATCCACGGGTTGGGGGAAAAGTCCAAGATCGCCAGTTCTTTCATTGTCATGGCCATTCTCGGGGGCGCCTTGATGCCCAAGCTGATGGGCTGGGTAGGGGATGTCCGGGACATGTCCACCGCATTTCTGGTTCCCTTGGGCTGCTTCGCCGTGATCGCCGTCTACGGCTTTGCCTGGCCGCGGTTGAGCCGCGCCACTGCTTCCTGACCGGACAGCAACTCGCCTTTTGGGCGCTCCAAACAGATAAAAATATATGATTGAAAACGATCATATAAAAATCTAGGCTTCAGGAATGCGCGTTTCCCAGTCCGTGGTCGACTCCCGCCGAAAGCTCCTGGCGGAGCTGCTGGACCGGGGTCGTTACCTGCCGCTCGAGCAGATCTGCCGCCGGCTCTCCATCAGCGCGGCCACGGCCCGGCGCGATCTCAGTGAGCTGGAGAAGAGCGGCCGGATCCAGCGGACCCCCGGCGGCGCGCTGACCCGCTTCACCAGCCGGTTCCCCACCTTTAACGAACGGTTGGCTTCCCATGGTCCGGCCAAGCAGGGGCTGGCCCGGCAGGTTCTCCCTTATCTTCTTTCCGGTTTCACAGTTTACATCGACGGCGGCACCACCCCGTACACCTTGGCCCGGATGCTGCCCGAGGCGGAAATTCCCGGCCTGCGGGTGGTGACCAACAGTCTCCCGGTCGTCGAGTATCTGGCCGCCACGCCGGTTTCCGTGCATGTCCTGGGAGGGGACATGGTGCCGAGGCAGTCGCTCCTCATCGGGTCCCACGCCGTGCGGGCCATGCAGGCCTGGAAATTTGATTTGGCCGTGTTCGGGGCCGAGGGAGTCACACGGCAGGGGGTGTGGAACAGCGCGCCGGAAGTTGTGGCCCTTCAGCGGGCCGCCATGGCTCAGAGCCAACAGTCTTTTGTCCTGCTGACTTCGGAAAAGCTGGGACGAAGCACCAGCTCTTTCCTCGGGCCGCTCGGGAAAAATCTTCGGCTGGTCACCGATGCCACCCCGCGGCAGCTGGCGGCCCAACACATCCGGCCCACCTTGGTGCAAGGGACCCGCGGATGAGCGCGGACTCCACCGGCAAGTCGGCTCGGATTCGGGAACTGGTGGCCCTTTCCCGCCGGATCGGTGTCGACCCACAGGCTTTCGCGATCCTGGGGGAGGGCAATACCTCCACCCGCTCGGGGAAAGACACCTTTTGGGTCAAAGCCAGCGGAACCTCGCTGGCCACGGCCACGTTGGCCACGTTCACCGAGTGCCGTCGATCCGTTCTCTCGCCGCTTTGGGGAGAAGAGTCCCGCAAGGATACGGAGGTGGACCAAATCCTGTTGGATTCCCGTTGCCGAGACCGGGACAAAAAGCCCTCCACCGAAGCTCTTTTTCACGCTTACCTTCTCTCTCTTCCCGGGATCGAATGGGTCGCGCACACGCATCCGATTGCGGTGAACGGCATCCTTTGTTCGCCGCGGGCCGCCGATTTTGCCCGGCAGCGGAGTTTTCCCGATGACATTGTCTGTTGCGGGGATGAATCGGTCCTGGTGCCTTACACCGATCCGGGCGTTCCCCTGGCCAAGGCGATCCGGCGGGAGGTGGAGGCCTATCAAAAGCGCCTCCAAATCCTACCTCGGGTCATTCTTCTGCAGAACCATGGTTTGATTGCCATCGGGGCCACCGCCGGGGCGGTGGAAGCGACCACAAGGATGGCGGAAAAGGCCGCTCGGATCTTCCTCGGTGCGGCCGCCTTGGGCGGACCGGTCTTTCTCCCTCCTGACCAGGTGCGGCGGATCAGCGGCCGACCGGATGAACACTATCGGCAAAAGCAGCTGAAACTGGCATGAACAAGCTTTCCCATCATGCCGCCATCGACCTGGGCGCGGAAAGCGGCCGGGTTATTCTGGGGAAACTTGAGGGGACCAAGATCACCATCGAGGAGATTCACCGCTTCCCCAACCGGATGCGGGAAAAGGACGGGGGGCTGCGTTGGGATCTGCGCCACCTGGAGTCCGAGATCCTGGCCGGACTGAAAAAGCTCGGGGACCGGAAAGTCCCGGTGGATTCGGTCAGCTGCGACTCCTGGGGCGTGGACTATGTCTTTTTGCCGGAAGATGGTTCCCCGGCCCACGATCCCTTCTGTTACCGCGATGGCCGGAATGAAAAAGCCTATCCCAAAGTTTTAAAAAAACTTGGGCAGGAGAATATTTTTGCCCGCACCGGTCTGCAGTTCATGGCCCTGAACACCCTTTACCAGGTGGCGGCCGACGGATTTTCGGGGAGGCCAGAGCTGGCCAAAGCCAAGGCCATTCTGCCGATCGCCGATTACGTGAACTTTTTCCTCGGGGGTCGCCCCGCGGCCGAGGTCTCCTTGGCCAGCACCACCCAATTCTACGATCCCCAAAAGCGGGAGTGGGCCCGGGACCTCGTGGAGGGGGTCGGCTTCCCCTTCCGGCTTCTCCCGGAAATTGTCCCCTCGGGCACCCTGCTGGGCAAAATTTCCCCAGCCACCGCCCGGGCCACGGGTCTGCCGGCCGCCTGTGAAGTGGTCGCCTCCTGTTCCCATGATACTGGGGCCGCGGTGGTCGCCACGCCCGCCGAGGGGAAAAGTTGGGCCTATCTCAGCTCAGGCACGTGGTCGCTGCTGGGCGTGGAGAAAAAGGAGCCGGTGCTTTCGCCTGAATGTCTGCGATTGGGCATGACCAATGAGGTGGGATTCGACCACACCATCCGTCTCCTGAAAAATATCGCCGGGCTTTGGCTGGTGCAGGAGTGTCGGCGGGATTTCGCCAAGCAGGGCAGGGATCTGGACTATACCACCCTGACGAAGCTGGCCGGGGAGGCCCAGCCGTTGACTGTTCTGTTGGATCCTTTCCTCCCTTCCTGGAATGCGCCCGGGGAAATGACGGGGAGGATCACCGCCTATGCCCGCGCCACCGGCCAACCGGCCCCTACCTCCGACGGGGCTTTTGTCCGCACCTGCCTGGAAAGTCTTGCGATGGCCTACCGGGAAGTGTTGGAGTCCGTCGCAACCCTGACCGGGGAGAAGATCCAGACCCTCCACATCCTCGGGGGAGGGGGGCAAAATCGGCTGCTCAACCAGATGGCCGCCGATGCGACCGGCGGCAAGGTGGTGGCCGGCCCGGTGGAAGCCACCGCGATCGGGAACCTGCTGGTGCAGGCCGCCGGACTCGGCCTTGTCCAAGGATTGGCCGGAATTCGGGCCATCGTCCGTGACTCTTTCCCCCTCGAAACCTTTCAACCCCAAGACCGCGGTCCCTGGCAGGAGGCGTGGAAGCGCTTCCAGGGACTGCGCCAAGCCCAAGGAAAAAACCCATGAACACCCAACCCGAAAACCGCTGGCAGGATTCCGTCGCCAAAACCCTCGATCCGGTCGCCCGGCTCGTCTACCGCTCCAATCTCATCGGCCAGGATCCCACGCTGACCAACACCGGCGGCGGCAACACCTCCTCCAAGATCACGGAAAAGGATCCGCTCACCGGCAAGGAGACGGAAGTGCTCTGGGTGAAGGGCTCCGGGGGCGACCTGCGCACCGCCAAGAAGGACGGTTTTTCCTCCCTCTACATGGGCAAGCTGAAGGGCCTGCAGGGGAAGTACCACGCCTCGAATCCCAAAGGGCCCAAGACCCCGGTGGAGGATTCGATGGTGGCGGCCTATTCCCACTGCACCTTTAACCTCAACCCCCGGCCTTCCTCGATCGACACGCCGCTCCACGGCTTTGTTCCGTACCGGCACGTTGACCACACCCATCCCAATGCGGCGATCTCGGTGGCGGCCTGTGCCAAGGGAAAGAAAGTGTGCGAGGAAATTTATGGCGACGAAGTGATCTGGACCGATTGGCAGCGTCCCGGCTTCGATTTAGGGCTGAAGCTGGAAGAACTCTGTGCCGACCACCCCAAGGCCAAAGGGGCGATTATGGGCCAGCACGGCCTGATCAACTGGCATGAGGACGACAAAAAGTGCTATGAGCTCACCTTGGAGTTGGTGGGTCGCGCCGCGGCCGCCATCGCCAAAAAGGACAAGGGCGAAAAAACCTTTGGTGGTGCCAAATTCACCAGTCCCGGCGACCGGGAACGGCGGGCCCTCTGGTTGGGGATTCTGCCCTGGCTACGCGGGCGGGTTTCCACCTGCCAGCGGATGATCGGAACGGTTCAGGAAGATGCCACGATCCTGCGTTTCGTGAATAGCCAGGATGCCGCGAGGCTGGCCGAGCTGGGTACGTCCTGTCCGGACCATTTCCTCCGCACCAAGATCAAGCCGCTCTATGTGCCGTGGGATCCGGCCAAGGGCGATTTGGCATTGTTGAAGCAGATGCTGGAGTACGGGCTCTCCACCTACCGCAAGGATTACGAGGCCTATTACATGAAGCATCGGCACCCGGATTCACCCGCGATGCGGGATCCGAATCCCACCGTCGTGTTGATTCCCGGACTGGGCATGGTGGCGTGGGGCAAGTCGAAGAGTGAATCGCGGGTCACGGCGGAGTTTTACAATTGCGCCGTGGAGGTGATGCGCGGGGCCGAGGCGCTCGGCGGCTACATCAGTCTGCCTTCGCAGGAGGCCTTCGACATCGAGTACTGGTCCTTGGAAGAGGCCAAGCTCCGCCGGATGCCGCCGGAACAGGAACTGGCCCGGCAGGTGGTGGTCGTGGTGGGAGCCGGGAGCGGGATCGGCAAGGAGACCGCCCAACGTTTGGCGAAGGAGGGGGCCGCGATCGTCTCGGTGGATATGAACGAGGCGGCGGCCAAGGAAACGGCCAGCAATCTGGTCCAGAAACTCGGGGAAGGGATCGGGGTGGCCGGGACCGGCCTGTCCGGTTGCGGTCCCGCCATCGGGTTGGCGGCTAACATCACCGATCGGGCCAGTGTCCGGGCCATGTTGGAGGAGGTGACCTATGCGTACGGCGGGTTGGACGGGGTGGTGGTGACCGCGGGAATTTTTGTTTCCCCCGATCTCCACGGCCGGATTCCGGACGAGAAGTGGGCCCAGACCTACGCGATCAACGTGACAGGTTCCTACATCGTCGCGGATGAGGCGTACCGGATCTGGAAGGAGCAGAGCCTCCCGGCCTCCCTGGTCCTAACCACGAGCGTGAATGCGGTGGTGGCGAAGAAGGGGAGCCTGGCCTATGACACCAGCAAGGCGGCGGCCAACCATCTCGTGCGGGAATTGGCCATCGAGCTATCGCCGGTGGTGCGGGTCAATGCCGTGGCTCCGGCCACCGTGGTCCAGGGGAGCGCGATGTTTCCCCGGGACCGGGTGATGGCCTCGCTGGCCAAGTACAAGATTCCGTTCTCGGAAAAGGAGCACGATGAGGATTTGCGGGGCAAGTTGGCGGATTTTTACGCCCAGCGGACCCTGACCAAAACCCCGATCACTCCCGCCGATCAGGCCGAGGCGGCCTTCCTACTGCTCAGCCCGAAGCGTCTACCCCGGACCACCGGTCAGGTGATCCACGTGGACGGGGGCCTGGCGGACGGCTTTTTGCGATAAAGCCTTAGGCGAGGTGGAACACCTCGCGGAGGTTGGTGGCCTGGGGTGAATGGTCCGGGTTGGAGGGCATGATGTCCCCCATGTGCCGCCACCATTTCTGGCACTCCGGTGTCTGGGCAATGGCCTGCCACCGGGCCTCGTCCTCGGAAAATGGAGTAGTTGTGGACTCCGTGCTTTTTCAGGACGGCTTCCAGCTCCGGCCAGATCGGGCGGTGGCGTTGTTCGTACTCTTTTTCCTGGCCCGATCTCACCGACATCACGAAGGCCTTGCGGATTTTCATAGCTCCTACTTTTTAGGAAGCTTTGGCCCGCAGGCGACGCTGCGTTTCAGCCGCCTTCTCGCGGGTGATGGGGTAAAGCCATATGATGGCCATGGCGAGTAATAGGCCAGCAATCTGGAAGCCGATAAGGGCAGCTTTCATTCTCCAGGCGGTGATTTCGTCCAGCCCAGCTTGCTCGACTTTGGCCGGGTCGTAACCCGCGGCGGTGGCCATGTAGCCACCCACCCCAAAGGTGAGGCCTTGGGCCGCTTTAAGGGCAAAACCTTTCACGGAACTAAACATACCCTCGCGGCGGCGCCCAGTATGCAACTCATCCTCATCGCAGATATCCCCGACCATGGAATCGACCATCAGCCAGCAACCCTGAAAGCCCAGAAAGGCGAAGAAATAAGCCACGAAAATCATCCACGGCCAACGCGGATCCAGCGCGAGGAAGAGCAGAGCCGTGCCGGCGGTAGCTAGCCCGAGGCCAGCCACCATCGCACTCCGTTTGCTGGTGCGCATGGAGATCCAGCCGATCAGGCCGATGCTTCCGTACGAAAGCACCATGCCCATGGTCATTAGCCAGCCCTGAAAATTCCCCAGGCGGACTGCGTCCCCTTCGAACACGTAGTGTTGCAGAATCAAGGGCTGGATACTCTGTGCGGAAAAGAGGGCGATGATGATGGTTACGTAGGTAATGAATAGAATGACAAAGGGCTGGTTAGTCAGGGTGTAGCGCACCGCTTCGAAAAACCGCATAGGTTCCTGCTCTTCGATGGCGAGATCTTCCCGGCAGCCAAAAACCGGAATCATTCCGGTCACCAGCACGATTCCGGCCACTCCCACGGTGACCCAGAATGCCCCGGCCCCCAGATCCGGCCAGAAACTGTCCGCCGCTAGGCGGAAGAGCCAACCGGCGGCGAGAGAACCCAACAGGCCGATATACATACGCCAGCGGACCACCCGGGTGCGCTCGTCATAATCGGGCGTCAGCTCCAGACCCAGGGCGGTGTAGGGGACGACAAAAAAGGTGTAGGCCAGCGCCAGCAGGCTGCCCATGACCACGATGTAGAGAAAAGGCATATTCGTGTACCAGGGATTCGAGGCGGTCTCCGTCATCGGAAGCGTCCAAAGAAGCGGCAGCAGAATCACGCAGCCCAACACCCCGAAAAACATGTAAGGGCGACGGCGGCCAAAGCGGGATTTGGAGTTGTCCGACATGTTGCCAATAATTGGGTCGGTGATGGCGTCAAAAATGCGAGGCAGGCCCAGCGCCAGCCCGGCCAGAACCGGCGACAGCTTGAAGTGGTTCACGTAAACCAGCGTTCCCAGTGCGGCCATCGTGTTGAACATGAAGTTGTCGGCCAGTCCACCGAACCCCCACATGATCTTGGTGCGGAGGGGAACGTGCTTCTTATCGGGCACTTTGGGAATGTAAGGGTGTTTAGACATGGCCAGAATCAAGCGGAGGCATCGTGGCGCGACGCGGGTGGCAATCACCTGCCGATTCCACGGGTTGTCGATGGTCAGCGCCGAACTGTTGCCCTGGCCCGGTCTTCCAGGGCAAAGGAATATGGGCAAGAGCATGCATATCCGGCTTTGTCCAAATCCTTAGGTGCCCGGGACCGGGGAAATGGTGGTCGTGGGCTCTCGGTTGACGATGTCGTGGACCGAGTTGCCGAAGAACCGGTTGTCGTAGAGACCGCCGTTGAGGTTTCCGGCGGGAACATTGATGCCAGTTCCTTCATTGTCGTTGAAGAGCATCATATTGCCCGAGATGCCATATCCGTTGCATGTCTCAGGGGCGGAACCGAGTTGGATGAAAACGTTGGAAGGTCGCGGCGTCTGGAACGCGGCGGCAAGAATGTTGTCCTGCACCGAAAGCCCGGTGCAATTGCGAAAATCAAAGGTCGTGCCAGTCGGCGGATCCGGATTCTGGGGCCCCGAAATGGTCAGGGTGCTGATCACCGTGACATCGCTGGCGTTGGATACGCGCAAGCTGCGCGGAGCGTCCATATGCGCCCCGTTCAATGAGAAGGACCCGCCGTTGGCATCGACGATCAGGCTGGTCAGCCCTCCCCCGGCAAAGCGCGGACCGCGGACGTTCACTTGCCCGCCCATACTCTCAACCGTGCCCCCGTTTTGCTTTCCGTAAATGTTGCCGCCTTGCCAGTCGAAGCCGTAACCGCCGGTGAATTGTATACCGAAGGCGCTGTAGTTGTCGTTCGCCACCGATCTCATGTCCACGTTCTGCAAGAGTGGACGGACCACACCCGTGCCCTTGATTCCGCCACTGAAGTAGCGCGTGCCCCAGGTGAAGAGGCGCACATCCTGCATGTGCAACGAGCGAGTTCCATTGATCGTGCCGTTTTGCTGCGTCACCTCGATCGCCGTGGATGGGTTCGAGGTCAGCGGGTCGATACGGAAGCCGTGCATGAAGATGGGAACCTGCTCGATGCAGTCGATTTTGAAAACGCCCTGCGTGCCGGTCACAGCAATCCCGCTGACTTGGCTGCCATCGCCGGCAATGGTGATGGCCTGCCAGTTGGCGCCGCCTTGGGTCAGCTCGACGCGACTGGAGAGTCGATACAAACCCGCCGGGAAGTAGAGCGTGCCTTGGCCTCCGCTGTTCAAAACAGTCCGGAGCGCAGTTGCGGCGCTTTGGATGGCCGCAGTGTCGTCGAGCGTATCGAGTCCGTTGGCACCGTAGTCGGTGACTTTGATCACCGCTCCGCGCACCATCTGGTTCCAAGGCACGATGATTCGACCGGGTTGGTAGCCGTAAGCGGGTTTCCTCGTTGCCGTATCCTTAAAAGCACGCGGGGCATTGCGGCGAATGTAGGTCGGGCTGCCCGAGCCCGCCACGGGCGCGTTGGCGGGCCAATTATCGAGGATCATTGTCTCGGTGACACCGGACTGAGCACGCACCGCCGTGGTCAAGGAGCCAAAATCGTTGTAGGAGATGGTGTTTTCCCAGCAGTAGGGCGCCTCCAAGCGCACGCCGGTCTGATTCGACGCGCCGGTGAACGTGTTGTCCGTGACGATCACATGATGGACTTTGGCTAGCGTGAGATGCCGGTAGGAATTGGCGGTGCCGAGGGAAGTGAAGTTGTTGTCGTTGATCGGGAAGTAGCCTTTGTGATCGATGATCACCCCAGCGTCCCACGCCGCGATATCGCAGCCATAGAGCGCGCCACCCAGAGAAGAAGGTCCCGTGAAATCGACGGGGTCGACGTGCATGTTGATGCCGGTGCTCACGTTGCTGATCACCGTGTGCATGATATCATTGCCTTCGCCGCCTTTGATCGCGTCGATGCCCTTGGTCGCATCGGTCACTCGGCAGTTGTTGACTGTGAAGCTGTAGTTCCGGTCGAGAAAAATGCCGGCTTCCATACCGCCGCGCGTGCCGGTCACCCGCACGTCGGTGAATTCGGGTAGCAGAACTTTCCTCCCGACGATTCCGTAATCGAAATACTTGGCGGCAGTGTCCGTGGTAATGGCCACATTCTTGATGAGCGGCACGACCGATTGGATGTCGTCGATCGCGGGCATCCGCTTGATCTCGATGGCCGCTCCCGCGTTTGCCGCGCCGGCTTGGATCTGCAGATCCTGCACGCGCACGCCGAAGTGGTAGTAATGGCCTTCGGTGTCGTTGACATCAAAGTAGAGCGCGCCGTTGGTGCTGGCCGAGTAGATAATGGTCGCGCCGTAACCTTCGCTCTCCGCGCCGCGGATGGTCACACCTTGGTTCATGCCCGCGGGCCCGGTCGTTTTGATGAAATCAAGCCGGCGGGTGATCCGGTAGGTGCCGGCTGGAAGAACCAGACATCCCCCGCCATCGCTCACGTTTTGGGCCGCGAGGTAGCTGAGAGCGCTTTGCAGTGCTGCCGTGTCGTCGGTGATTCCGTCGCCGGTCGCGCCGAAGTCCGTCTTGGCATCGACGGTCAAAGAAGTCTGCGGGGACACGGTCAGTGTCTGCTGGACATCGGAAGCCGCCGCATAAGTGGTGTTTCCGTTTTGGTGGGCAGTGATAACCGTCGTGCCGGTCCCGACAATCGTGACGGTATTTCCCGAAAGGGTGGCCACGTTGGGGTTGCTACTAGTGTAGGTGATGGGCAGGTCACTGGTGCTGGAGGCGTTGAGACGAAAAGTGGTTACGGGGAGTCCGTGGGTCTTCTTGGGCAATGCCGGAAGGGTAAGATGTTGGCTTTGTGGCACGGTTGCCTGCAGGCGGTAAAAACTCCTTGTCGTGTTCGGTACTATGGCCCGGAACCAGGCGTATCCCGGCAAGGGGGAAGGTTGGGTGTCGGCCTCCACCAAGATGGAGCTTTTGACCCAAGAGCCGGCCGCCAAGTCGTTTCGTTCCTGCAGGGCGTAGGCGACAGCTGGATCCAAGCGCTGGAGCCAAGAGAGCACGAGCCCGGAAGCATTCCGGGAGAAGGCAGGGGAACGCCCTCCATCGGCAACGACCGGACTACCGCCGAAGGCATACTCGTGGGCATTGGACAGGGAATCCCCATCCTGATCGGTGGCCAGTGCGCCGTTGGTTGCCGGATCCAGCCCGTATCCGGCAGCCCAACTGTCATAAGGCGCGAGGTACGAGGCGGTGAGCGTGCCGGTGCTCTCCAGAAATTGATACGTTGTGCCGTTCGTTGCCAGAGACCAAGTCCCGGCTGGGGCTTCGGTGAAGCCCTGCAGGAAGAAAGTTGGGCCAAAAGTTTTCGACCCCGTGGTGACAAGCTGCCAGGACGAGCCCGAAGTAGTAGCCGCGGAACTGAGGTCGATCGAGAAAAAGCCATCGACCCAAAAAGTTCCAGGGCCGGTGACGGCTGTGTTTACCCCGGACTGAGCGATCACAAACCGCATGGATCCGGAGGATGCCAGGGAAAGAGTGGTGCCTGCTTCAACCCGGTTGGTGCCCGTTCCAGCAAGGCTTCCGGCGAAGGAAAGGGTGCCGCCCCGGTTGAAAAATAGAGTTCCGTTATTAGTGATGGCGGAAACATTCAGGGTGCCGCCGGTGCATGACCGAGCCCGAAGCAATCTCGATGCCAGTGGCGGTGATTGTGCCACCACTGATGTTTAAGGCCGAGGTGTTGGCCACGCGGATGCCGTTGGTCACTGCCAAGGTGCCTCCGGTGACGGTGAGTCGCGAGTTGGCCGCACCCGCGTTCAGGCCCACGTTGACGGACTTTGAGTTGACCATGGCGGAACCGGAGACGGTGATGAGGCCGTTGGCGTTGTTACCCGCATTGAAGTCACCGGAGAGATTCGCCGTACCACCGCTGAAGGTGGCCTCACCTCTGGCCCCCCACCCTACATTCATGCTGTGTTCGTGAGGAGCGCTGCCGGCGTTGAGGGTCCCGCCTGACATGTTGAAGTATCCCACACCGGCACCGGCTGCACCCACGCTGATCGACATGGGACCGCTGGTGACGGTGTTGAGAGTGCCGCCGGAGAGGTTGTAGGTGCCGCTGCCACTGCTGCCGCTGAGGATTTCAAAGGTGCCGGTGTTGACCCGCATCGTGCCGCCGGTCTGGTTGAGCACCCCGACGGCTCCACCATCGCGACCGATGTAAACCAGCCCGTATTGCAAACTGCCAACCTCGTTAAGATTAAGGGTGGCATTGCCTGAACCACCTTGTCCTAAAAACAACGAACCGGTCTCCCAAGTGGTCACATCGCTATTGAGGTTGGCAATTACCGGAACCAGCCTCGGAGAGCCAAGATCACTGCTGCCGATGAAGGTGTTGCCGTAACCGCTGGGCAACTTCCCACCCTGCCAGTTATTCCAGTCGGCGAGATTGCCCTCTCCGGTTTGGTTAAAAAAGAAATCTGCCCCGGAGGCAGACCCGGCGGTGGCGAGGAGGGCGATCCGCACGACCACAAGGGACAAGCTTTTGGCGCAGCAATTTCCCATTTTTTTGCTCACAGGGATTCTGGCGGGATAGGCGCTGGTTTGAGCTGGTAGGTGCGGTTTAGGAAGACGGAACATTTTTTCAAAAATACATATGTAAGCTTTTTTCTCTACCCCCAAGTTTGGGTTCATCGGGGTCCCTGACCAGTGTTAAGGACATTACTTCTGTAATTAAGCAGCAAGGGAACAGACCATAGATAACGAGCACGTAGTCCCATTTCGCCGAACTGCGGGAGGGGTCGACCTGTAAATTTTGGCCCGTGGATCGGGACTGGCTACTTCTTTGGGCTGAGGGCCTTGATTTCGCTGTCCTTAAGGGCACGTGACCACAAGACCGCCTGCTCCACGTCTCCCCGAAAAGGACGCACCGGCGTACCATTCACAGTTTCGGCGCCGATCAGCAAGGGCTCGACATTCTGCGTGAGTTTTCCTCCCGCCCAGGGAACGATTCCCAGGCTGGATCCGTCACAAAAGATTTCCAGGGTTGTCCCGTCATAGCGGACCACCAGATCGTGCCAACTGCTGCCCAAAATGCCGGCGGCAGGAAAGGTGACCGAGCCGGGCAGGGCGGCATCCCCGTGGAACTCGCCGCCAATTTTTCCGTCGGCGGCAAAAAGATTGAAGTTGGTGATTTCGTGGCTTCCCCTCTTGCTAAAAAGGCCACCTTCCCATTGGCCAGTGGATGCCCGCGCCCGGAGGTAGATCGTGGCAGCGTCTCCCTTCAGGTTGAGATGGACACCGGCATCGAGGTGTCCCCCCCGGAGCCGCGCAAACCAACCGGTGCCTCCGCGGGCGAGGGAGGCTTTTTTTTCCTCCTCCGGCAACTCCAGAAACTCCACGTCCCCGATGACTAACAAAGGGTTTTTCTTTTCGACTGGACCGGATTGGTCAAAGGTCCAAGAGGCGAATGCGCTTTTGCGGGGATCCTCGGCTGTACGGCTTTCCGGGACGGCCATGAGGAGTGGCAGGGCCAGGCCGAGGAGGGTGATGGATCCGGGAAAAGCAGACCCCATAGGTTTTGTATTACGTTTCATGATTTGGCCTCGGCCCCCGGTTCAGCCAAGGGTCATGGCATGGGTCTGGATAAAGACCCAAATCAGCGGCTGGGAGTGCCCCGGCCGCGTTGGCGGAGAGCCAGGATTCCAAGGGCCGAGAGGAAAAGTATCCCCGTGGAGGGCTCCGGGATCGCGGTTGCCGCCGTGTAGGTGATATTCAGGCTCTTGCCGTCGTCGCTCAGGCTGGTGCCCCAGGTGCCAGTGAAGGCGTTCTGGAAGCCGGTGGTGTTGATGTTAAACACATCGGAGCCGTATCCGGAAATGGAACCAGAGGCGGTGGCAATCGCAAAAGTGTAGCTCATCGCATCGTTGAAGCCTGCAGCCGGACCCGCCGTATCGTCGGAGACCAGGAGAGAAGCCACATCGATGAGGAAGGGGCTGATGGAAGAGGCCGAGATCGTCAGATCCCCAGCGACGTTCAGGAAGTCCCAGTTGGTTCCCGCCACCCCGCCGAAGTTGTCGATCTCCCAAACGTATTTACCTCCGCCCAGGAGAGAGGTGTTGCCCACGTTCATCATGCCCGTGCTGTTGCCCGGTGCCAGGGTGCCACCGGAGGTGATGGAAAGGGCGCTGATCGTGCCGCTGCCTTTTAAGAGGCCCCCATCGTTGACCGTGATGTTGCCAGCAGTCCCGTTCACATCCAGCGTGCCGCCGCTGTTAATTGTGGTCGCACTGGAGGAGATCGATCCACCCGAGGCCACCTCCAAGGTGCCAGCATTGACGGTGGTGGTTCCGGTGAAGCTGTTAGCGCCAGCCAGGATCAGGGTTCCTGCGCCGGTCTTCGTGATGCCGTTGGAAGATGAAGCTAAGGCTGAGGTAATCGCCGAATTGATCTGCAGATTGCCCACGGTTTGGATTTCCGCCGAGGATCCCAGCAGCCAGATCGTGTTCCCCGCAGCGATGGAAGCGGCTGACGAGCTGGAATTCATCAGCTTGGCGCCGGTCGATTGGGCGATGAAGTTGGCAAAGGTACCCTCTGCCAGTGACTGCCCATTGACGTCCACAGTCCCACCATAGGCGTGGAGGCTTTTACTGGAGGTGCCGGACCCGCCGGCAAAGCGCATGGTTCCACCACTGTTGATGCTGATTTCCCCATTATGCCAAGAGCTTCCGCTCTGCAGGGCCAGAGTGCCTCCGCTGTTCACCGTCGTGGTGGTGGCTAAGGATCCTCCCGAGCCCAGGGCCAGGGTGCTCCCGTCAATGTAAGTGGTGCCCGAACCGGAGATCGCACCCTCAAAGGTCAACGTGTCCGTGCGATTGAAGGTTACCCCACCGTTATTCGTAATGGTCGAAATATTCAGGGTGCCGCCGGTGTTGGTCATGACCGAGCCCGAAGCAATCTCGATGCCAGTGGCGGTGATTGTGCCACCACTGATGTTTAAGGCCGAG
>JBEANM010000026.1:0-8917 GCA_041165425.1 Verrucomicrobiota bacterium | reverse complement strand
TCAACGGGAGTTGCGGCAACTTCTCCGTTACGGCTGGATGAGTCTCCTGATCGCGCTCGGGTTTCTCGCTGCCTGTGTCACGGCCGCCCAGACGATCGACGCCGATCTGGGGCAGTTCCGCGCCATTGTTCAGGAAGGCCTGATCATTATCGGCTGGGTGGCCATGTGGCGCCCGCTCGACGTCTATCTCTACCGTTGGTGGCCGGTGTATCGGCTGGGAAAAATTTACCGCCAACTCAGCACGATGCCGGTCGAGATTCGTGCATCCTAAGCCCAGCCCGACACTTTTCGTTTAGGTTTACGTATTACGTTTACGTAGTTGTTCATTTCGTAAATGTAATCGTAAACGAAAAGCTTTCACCTGCTTGCCACAAAACCTATTCCTACAACTGCAGTCACCGCCAGCACCGGAAGAACTAGAAGCTTTAATCTCGAACTTCCCCAAATCGCCACCACTCCTGCTTTCACGGCCGTATTGGCCACCGTGGCGATCAGAATCCCCTTCACCGCTATTTCCAGAATCCCGCCCTCACCCGCCATCCGGGTGAGCGAAAGCGAGATTGCGTCCAGATCCATCAGGCCGGACAGGGCGCTCACCGTGTCGATCCCTTTTTCCCCGTAACGTGCCTGTCCCGCCTTCACGAGGTAGACGATCAACGCATAAAAGGCGGCAAACTTCAGTGAATCCCTTAAGCCCAACGGATTCCGGTACTCCGGCGCACCGTCCCGGGGATTTCCTTTTCCGTCCCGGAGCATCCGCCATCCGCACCACACCGAAGCAGGGCCGCTCATGGCTAGGAACGGTAGGGTGATCTGATTCAGGACCGGCGGATAAATCACCGCCGTTAATACGGCCACCCGCCAAAACATCACGGTACAGGCCAGCACCACTGCCATCGCACAGTCCGCCGCCAGGGCCGGTTGCGCCCGGCTCTCCTTGCTCATTGCCAGGGTAGTCGCCGTGCTCGAGGCGATGCCGCCGATCATGCCGGTCAGGGCGATGCCCAGCTTGTGGCCAAACATCCGCACCGCCACGTAGCCGCCAAACGAGGCCCCGGAAACCAGGACCACCATCAACCAGATCGAGTGCGGGTTGAAGGCTCCGTACGGCCCCCACGACTCATCCGGAACCAAGGGAAGAATCACCCCTGTGATGGCGGCAAACTGCAGCGCCATTCGCACATCCTCTTTGCTGAACCTGCGCGACACCTGGTGCACATACGGCTTCAGCGCAAGCAGGATCACCACCGTCAGGGTCAGGATCAGGGCGGCTTTGTCCTGACCGTACGCCACCAAGCCGCCGATCAGATAAGTCAGCAATCCGACCGCGCCTGTGGTGTATCCGGGATCCGTGCTGGATCGGTTTTTATAAAAAAGAAAGATCGCGATCCAGACGGCCATCGCCAGAAATCCGGCCAAAAAGAAGAAGGGGTGGACGGTTTGGGTGAAGTAGCCGCACAGGGTTCCCAAAAGAGACCAGAACGTGAAGGTACGCAGTCCCGCGAGCACATGCTTTCCCGGGTGCCACGTCTCTTTTTCCCACTGCCGCTCCAGCCCGATCAATGCCCCCAGGCATAGGCTGACCAACAGCGCTTTGAGTAGTTCAGCCGTGACCACGGATTAGATCTTACCGGTATTAGTGAGGATCAAAATTTAAAATTGGTAGGCCACGCCGAAACTACTCCCCCTGACAACGATCGACCCAATCAAAGCTTGCGCCCGCCGGCGCGTACAAGACACAGTAATTCTTATGAAACACAGGTTTCCTTTTCATTCAATCAAGCCCCAGATCTCCAATCCTTGCGGTAGTCGCACTTCGGCCACCAAATCCAACTTTCCTATCCTTGATCGTCTTTCTCTGCACAAGCTGGTGGTGAAACCGGGATGTTTCCGCGAACCCCACTGGCACGCCAATGCGGATGAGCTGAATTACTGCACCCAAGGCTCCGCCCTGGTGACGATTTTTGCCAGCGGCAACCAACACATCCAGTTCACCGTCTCCGCCGGGGAGATGTTTTTCATCCCCAGCGGCCAACTCCATGCCATCGAAAGCATCGATTCCGCCGGGGCCGAATTTATCCTCACCCTTTCTCACGAGGAGCCGGAGGACTTCGGTCTTTCCGGTTTTGCCGGTTGCCTCACCCCAGCCGTCCTCGGCAACGCCTGGGGCCTTGCCGCCAAAGATCTCGCCGGTGTCACCCGCTCCCCTCAGGACATCGATTTTGGAAAACTGGCAGGGCCGGTAGAAGTTCCCTGGTCGGCCACTTTTGGCAGTCCGTACAAATACCCCATCGAGGCAAAGGCCCCTCTGGCGGCCAATTCCAGCGGCAGCGCGATTGTCGCGCGGCGGGATGTCTGGCCCATCCTCCGCGCCCAAGGCATGTACTCCGTCCGCCTAACCGGCACCGGTATGCGGGAACCCCACTGGCATCCGGAGACCGCGGAACTGGGCTATGTCGTGGAAGGAAAGGCTAGAATGACCATCCAGAGCCCGGGCGGCTCGGCGGAGACGTACGAACTCGCCCCGGGTGATATTTATTTTATCCCACGCGCCTACCCCCATCACATCGAGAACCTCACCGACGGGAAGGTGCATTTCCTGATCTTTTTCGACTCGCCTGATGTTCAGGACATTGGTCTCAGTGGAGGTGTCGCCACCTTTGCAGACCGAATGCTGGGTCCCACCCTGGGTCTTAAGCCTGGGCAGGCCGCCAAAATTCCGCGGCTGCCATCCGATCTTCTCCTCGTCAAAAAAACCAACCCGGTGGATCGGTAACCGCCATGCCTTCCTCTCCCTTGGCTCTGATTATTGTGGATATGCAGAACGACTTCGTTCTGCCCGGGGCTCCGGCCGTTGTGGCCGGTGCCTACGCCACCCTGCCCAAAATCAAACAAGCCCTCGATTTCTGGCATCAACGCCGCTGGCCGGTTGTCTACCTGTATCGGGAATACCGCCGGGATGGCAGCGACATCGAAATTACCCGGCAGGAAGTGTTTCTGGGGAAAGGCGGTTTTTGCGTGCCGGGAACGGCGGGCGCCCAGATCGTCGAGGCCATCGCGCCGATTGAGGGGGACTATCTGGTGATGAAAAACCGTTTCAGCGGGTTCATGGACACGGAGCTGGACTTTATCCTGCGTCGCCGAGGGATCACCGACGTGGCCGTTTGCGGCACCCAGTACCCCTGTTGCGTGCGCTCCACCCTTGTGGACGGCATCTGCTACGGGTACGAAACCACCTGCCTCACGGACGCCACGTCCGCCAGTACGGAAGAGGTCGCCAAGGCCAACATTTACGACCTTGCGCAGATGGGGGTGAACTGCGTGACCGTGGACGCCTTTATCAAGGCCCACTAACCTCGGCCATCTGGCACGCCTCCAGTCCGCGCCGAAGCCCCGGTCGATCCAGTTTTGTGCCGATAAAAACCATTCGGGCGGGCTCCCGTCCTTGGAGAGGCATCGGCTCCAGCGTGAAGCGTCGTCCCACCAGATGAAACAAGTAGGGGGTTTCCGCTCCCTCTACTCTCAGAAAACCCTTGGCCCGAAATACCTCCGCGGGCAGCCCTTCAAGAAACTTCTGAAATCTCTCCGCGTGCACCGCCCTAGATAAGGCGTGTCCAAATGTCTGGAACCCGTGGGAGTGCTCCTCGTTGTGATGCTGGCACTCCGGCGTGCAGGCATGGGTCGGCTCATCTGACTCCGCCACTTCCAACCCGCTTCCCCCTACCCCCAGTACCAGCGGCAAGGCCACCTCGCACCGGAGGGTGCGGAGAATTTTTGCCTGGGGATTAATTTCCTGGAGTTGCCGCTCCACCTCCCGCAACCGTGGCTCCGTAACCAAGTCGGTTTTATTCAGGAGGAGACAATCCGCGAATCGGATCTGGTTCCTGGCGGCGGGATCCTTAAACCGTCCAGGATCAAAATTCTCCGCGTCCACCACCGTCAGGATCGAATCCAGGCGCATCTCGCCCTGAAACTCCGGCCGGACAAAGGTCATGGCCACAGGGCGGGGATCGGCAATGCCAGTGGTTTCGATCACCAAATAGTCGAATGGCTTTTCACTTTTTCGGATCCGGTGCAGGGCGGCGATCAGTCCCTCGTTCAAGCTGCAGCAAATGCAGCCGTTGTTCAGCTCCACCATGTCCCGATCGGCAGCGACCACCAGTCGACCGTCGATGCCTAGCTCCCCAAATTCATTGATCAGGACCGCGATTTTCAGTCCATGCGGCCGGGTGAGGATGTGATTCAGGAGCGTGGTCTTACCGCTACCCAGGAATCCGGAAATGACCGTGACGGGAACCTTGGCCTTCATCCCCCCGGCAGAGACTCCCTTCAGGCGGGCAAGCACCCGGCTTGGCCGGCCGCCATCACATAGGTGGTCCCGATGGCCGATTGACTGACCCGATCCCCGTAGGCGTCGGCGAGGGCGTGGAGGGCACGCCAGCCGGTGCAGTGTCCCACGATCAATTGCGGGATATTGAACTGGGCGAGTCCTTTCACCGTGTCCGGAATGATTTTTTCCATCCCACCGCCAAGATGCAGTCCGCCCATGGCGCAGTAGATCGGGGTCTTGGGAAAAAGGTTTCTGGTTTCCAGGCACACATTGACGATCCCGGCGTGCGAGCAGGAGCTAAAGACCACCATCCCTAACCCCTTCACATGGAGGGCCACCATTCTCTCATCCATCAACAAGGGATCGGGCTCCCAGGGGCTGTTGGGGGTTTTCTTGCAAAGGTGATCCATGCGCCCCTTCTCAAAAGGGGTGATCCGGGGAATTTCACCGCTGTAGTAAATATGGTCGTCAAATAGAAGCTGGGCATCGGGGTTGTTGACTACCTTGGCTCCGGCCGACTCGAGTTGTGCAGGGCTGGGGACAATCTGCACCGGGACAATCTCCCCGGTGGCGAGTTTGACGGCTCGGGGATTAAACATGTCTGGATTCACATGCACGGTCACCTGACCCTGGTCGGCACGGATCGCTTTGACGGTGTCCATTAGCGCGCCCATGTGGTCCCAGTGGCCGTGGGTCATGGTGATGTGTTCAATATCACCCAAACGGATGCCCATGTTTTTGCAGTTTCGCAGAAAAACAGCTCCCTCAGGCCCAGTGTCGAAAAGCATCCGGCGACGCCGTCCCCCGTATTCCACGGTTAAGCGCAGGCCGAGGCCGAGATTAGCCAAAAGCAGTGTCTCGCCGGAAATTTCTTTGGCCCCGCCCTTGACGATGTTCGCAAACTCGGAAACCGCAAAGAGGGTTTTGGTGACATAGGCATCACTAACATCGTCGGTAATGACGTCGATCGCTAGGGAATCAACTGGCTGCAGGCGCTGACTGACGGAGTTCATATAAAACTCTGACTCGCTCCCGCTTCTAGGGGAAGATCAACCTTCCGTCGCCCGCTCACAGCTGAAAGGCCATCTCGGTCGTACACCAGACCCTAACCGCCTCCTTTTGTCCGCCTAACCTTTAGAATCCCCTCCTCCCTTCCTAGGGGGGATTTGCTATACGAATCCCTATGGCATCTGGCTCCTCTTTTGATTCCCTCCGCACCTCCCAGAACGCGGCAAACTCAAAGCCCGGCCCCCGCACCGTTCCCGCCCGGGAAATCCCCGTGCCCACTACGGTCAGTCCGCAGCTGCGCGAATTTATCGCTGCGCCGTACCGAACCCCGGTCTGGGATGCAAACCCGCAAACTCCCGCCGAATGGAAAAAGCTTATTTCCGGGCGAGCGGAAGAAGTCGTCCAGGAAATCCAAATGGTCAGCAAACAAATGGGGGTCACCGTCACGCCCGAAAAAATGGAAGGCGTTCCCACCTTCCGTGTTCGTCCTCGCGAAGTAGCTCCGGCCAACCGGAACCGACTCCTGATGAACATCCACGGCGGGGGCTATGTCTTTAATCCGGGTGAGGCGGCCACGTTGGAATCAGTCCTGATGGCCGGAATCGGGAAATTCGAGATTGTCTGTGTCGACTACCGGATGCCCCCGGACCATCCCTTTCCCGCCGGACTGGACGACTCCTTCCGTGTATGGAAATCGCTCTGCTCTTGCCACGACCCGCGAAAGCTCGGCCTCTTCGGTACCTCCGCGGGCGCCGGGTTGGCGGCGGCCACCGTCCTTCGTGCCCGTCAGAAAAAAGTTTCCGTACCGGGGGTTCTCGGCCTCGGCACCCCTTGGATGGATCTGACCGAAACCGGCGATACCTATCGCACGAACGAGTGGCTCGATAACACCCTGGTCAGCTACCGCGGCTACCTAGGCCACGCGGCCAAGCTGTACGCTGGAAGCCACAACCCCAAGGATCCCCTCCTCTCCCCGATCCGTGGGGATTTTCACGACTTTCCTCCCACCATCCTCACCAGCGGAACACGCGATCTCTTTCTCAGTTTAACCGTCCTTACCCACCGCAAGCTGCGCCAAGCCGGAGTCCGTGCGGACCTGCAGGTGTTTGAGGGCATGTCCCCCGGCCAATACCTGCTGAACGCCGACTGCCCGGAAGCCCGGGAAGTTTTCTCCGAAATCGCCCGCTTTTTCGACGAACACCTGGCCGCCTGATTTTTGGTTGGCTTAAAATCACCTGCCAACGCCGCACCTTCGGAACCTTTACTCTTTTCTGGCGGCCCTGAGGGGATATTTATAAGACAATCTTGGATGAAAAAGTTTCCCGTTAACCTTTCTCCGGCCGAAATCCGCCGTCTACTCAACCAAACCGACCCCTATTCCCGTCGCTTCACCGAAACCTCTCTTCGCGGACTTCTGGGTTTACGCAACATTCCCGGCACCCTCTCCAATCAGGACAACGCCTTTCCGCCGGTTCCCTGGGAGTTCGAAAAACTCCGCGCACGGATCCGCTCCAAAATCTCCCCCCACATCCACGGTTGGTACGATGAGGGTGCCTCCACCGCGGGGGACAGCACCGCCCACAACATCGCCGCTTTCTCACACTTCCGCTTCGTTCCCCGGTATCTGAATCCCGACAAATCCTTCCGCTACGCCACCCCCGTCACCCTCTCCTCCCGGGAACTCGGCGTTACCCGCCTGACCAGCCCCACGCCGGTTTTCGCCGCCCCCTATGGTTCCGCCTGCCTCTACGGTGGTCAGTCCGACGAGATCGCCCTCGCCCAGGGAGTCACGGATGCCGATGTCGTCCACTCCATCGGCACCCTCACCGGCTATAGCTTAGAGGAGGCCCGAGCTGCCGTGACCGGCAACCGCTACTACTTCCGGCGAAGCCAACACGCCCCTTCCGGTCCCGCTCCGTTCACCATGTTCCAGCTCTATCTTACGGAGGAAGACGACATCAACCGCTCTCTCATCGAGCGGGCTAAACACGCGGGTGTCTCCGTCATTCTCTTCACCGTCGACGCCGGAGCCGGCCATGGGGGCATTCCTATGATGGATCTCTATGCCGACTTCACCTTCTCCTCCCGCATTGCCGGCAACCTCCTGCACGACCCCGTCTTCCACGAAAAATGTTACCGGAAACGCGGCTGTACCGGCACCCGTTCCCCGAAACTGCTCGCCTACGCCTCTCGCCGACTCGGCCTCTCCGTCAAAAAACTTGCGGATGCCTGCGATCCGGCCGCCGCATTCGATTACGGTCGCGCTATCCAGTTCGGCGGCATGGGCCGGCAGAACGCCACCCGGAACACCCGCTCCGCCGCTTATCCGTGGTCGGTCCAGCACATCGCCCGCCTTTGCCATTCCCCGCAAAGCATCTCACCCGCCCACCCCACCCTCACCCACCGGCGGGGCCTGCCTTTGGCCGTGAAGGGCGTGATGAGCGTGGAGGACGCCCGCCAATGCCAGGAATCCGGGGCCGACGCCGTCTACGTCAGCAACCATGGCGGCCGCTTTGTTTTCAACTCCATCGCTCCCATCGACGTGCTTCCTGAAATCCGTCAGGCCGTGAAGAAGAAGGATCGCCACTTTGGGGTCTGGTTCGACAGCGGAGTCCGCAGTGCCGCCGATGTGCTCATCGCCTACTCACAGGGGGCGGAGTTTGTCGGCATCGGGCGGCCCGTCATCTACGCCTGCGTGGACAACGGGCGGGGCGGGGTCCGCCAGGTGCTGCAGGGCTTGCTCTACACCCTGCGGGACCAGGCCCGGTTGTGCGGTCTCCAGTCCGCCAACCAGATTCACGACCATCCCGGCATTGTCCGCCGCTCCTGAAGCGATAAAACGCCCTTTATGAAACAGACCGTTGCCCAATACATCATCAACCGTTTGGCAGACCTTGGTATCGAGCACGCCTTTGGTGTTCCTGGCGACTACGCCTTCCCCATCGACGACGCCATCGAGTTTTCCGGCCGGATGAGGTGGGTGGTCTGCGCCAACGAGCTCAACGCCTCCTATGCCGCCGACGGGTACGCCCGCCGCCGCGGTGCCGCCGTGCTCACCACCACCTACGGGGTGGGCGAGCTCAGTGCCATGAACGGCGTGATGGGCGCAAAATCCCATCGCGTTCCCATGTTTCACCTCGTCGGCGCTCCCTCCACCCGGATTCAGCGCCAGAAACTTGTCACCCATCACACCCTCGGGGACGGGGTCTATGGCAACTTTTTCGATCTCTCCGCGGCCTGCTGCGGAGTCAGCGCCCACATCACCCCGGACAATGTGGTGGCGGAAATGGAGCGTCTAATCAGCGAGGCCTTCCGTCTCAGCAAACCCGCCTATCTGCTGGTTCCGGAGGACTACGCCCACATGCCCATCCAAGGCGCCCCGGTAAAGGGTCGGCGTCTGCCCAATGTGCCCCGCGGCAAAAGCAACCCTGCCGAAGTGAAGGCGGCGGTCCGCGCCATCAACGCCCAGCTCAAAAAAGCCAAGCGACCTTTGGGCATGCCTTCATTTCAGGTGAAACGGTACGGCGCCCAACCGCAACTGCTTTCCATCCTCTCCCGCACGGGGATTCCCTTTGTGCT
>JBEANM010000025.1:0-8983 GCA_041165425.1 Verrucomicrobiota bacterium | reverse complement strand
CTCCCGCTCGGCCCACCCATTGTTTTCCTGAAATAGACCTCCGCCCGCCCGGTTGTAGTCGGAATATTTCTGCGCCAAGGCCGCAAAATCGATTCCCTGTTCAACCGCCCCCAAAACCTCCCGGGCAGTGGCCTCGGGATCCGTGGTGCTTCCTGGCGCGATGTAGATCATCCGGAGCTTAACGCGATCCGGCTGAAGAAAGTCCCGGACGTGTTCCTGATAATACGCCTCAATCATGTGCGGAGAGATGGTAATGAATCTTTTGGCGTTAATGATGCGCATCTGCTGAACGATGAACGTCTCTCGCAGGTTCTTCCGCCACTCGGCGTAAGTGATGCCCCGCTCCTCCAGGGTTTTCACCAAGGCCTGACGATCCCCGCCAAATTGGTCCCGGATCCGCTGCCGCTCTTCCCGGTCAAAATAATAGTCGGGAAAGTTATACCCCTTGGTTTTGTACTCCTGCAGGATCAGTCGGGTTTCAATGAGGGAATCCAACACCGTCTTCCTTCGCTGCCGGATCCGCTGCTTTCGCTCATCATCCGTGATTTTACCGGACTGCATCTGGGCTTTGAGGTCGTCCTCTTCCATCTGGGTCTGCCGGAGAACCTCGATCATGGTGATGGCCTCGTTGTTGACCACCGCCGCCACCCCGTTATTGATCGTGTTGGGAGCTTGAGCGGAAAGGGATCCCGCCAGGGCCGGTAGTAGCCATAAGTAGGCGGAGTTCCGCAAAAGGTTTTTCATCTCAGCCATCCCTCAAGTTGTTGGAGCTTATCGGGGGCGGTTTCACCGGTCAAACGGGGTAGTTTGGTTCCCACCATCTCCAGTTCCAAACCCTTCCAGGCCCGAATCTTTCCCCCATCGGTCTCCAACCGGGTCACCCCGGCAAGTCCAGCAGCCACCCGCACCCGGTGGTACCCAAGAAGAAGTGAGGCTTCCACCGGCCAAGGGCCGTAGCGATCCCGCCATATCCTCCCGATCTCCGCCAACTCCTCAAACTTTCCAGCTTCTGCCACCTGCCGGTAGGCATCGATCCGTTCGCGTACCTCCGGGATATAGCCCGCGGGAACATAGGCCCCAGCCACGCCATCCCCCACTTCCGCGGCCCGCAAGGTAAGAAAATCCAACCGCAACAGCACCAGCGGAGGCGGCCGCCACTGCCCTTTTTTCATTCGGCTAACCGCCGCCCGTAGCAGCCGACAATATAACTCAAAGCCAATCACGGCCACGTGCCCGCTCTGCTCGGTGCCTAAGAGATTCCCGGCTCCTCGAATCTCTAGGTCTCGCATGGCAATTCGATATCCCGCCCCCAGCCCCCCATGCATTTGCAAGGCCTCCACCCTTTCCCCCGCCTCCCCCCGTCGTCGCTCCCGGGGCACCAACAGGAGGGCATAGGCCCGGTTTTGTGCCCGACCCACCCGCCCCCGCAGCTGATAAAGATCTGCCAATCCGAATCGGTCGGCCCGGTCGAGGATGATGGTGTTCGCATTGGGAATATCGAGGCCGCTCTCGACGATCGTGGTGCAGAGCAGGACATCCGCTTTCCCACGGACAAATTTGCCCATCGCCTCCTCCAGTTCGGACTCCCCCATTTGCCCATGGGCGATTTCCACCCGGGCTCCCGCCACCAGATCCTTCACTTTTTTCGCCAGAATCGGGAGGGCCGCCACCCGGTTGTGCAGGTAGTACACCTGCCCTCCCCGCTCCAGCTCACGTCGAATCCACTCTCGGATAAGTCTTTCGTCATAATCCGCCACCACCGTCTCGATCGGGTGGCGCCCGGGCGGCGCCGTCTCAATCTGACTCAGATCCCGTGCCCCCAGCATCGCCAGATACAAAGTCCGGGGAATCGGCGTGGCCGAAAGGGTTAAGAGATCCACCCGGCGAAACCTTTCCTTGTATCTTTCTTTTTGCCTCACTCCAAACCGCTGCTCCTCGTCAATCACCACGAGACCGAGATCCTTGAATTCCACATCCGGGGAGAGCAAACGGTGCGTCCCCACCACCACATCCACCCCTCCCGCCGCTAGGGCGCGGATCACCTTGGTCTGCTCCCCCGCGGTGCGGAATCGGCTTAACTCCTCCACCGTGATGGGCCAGTCCGCAAACCGCTCCCGCAGGGTACGGGCATGCTGTTGGGCCAGCACGGTGGTGGGCGTAAGGACTACCACCTGCTTCCCCGCCATCACCGCCTTAAAAATCGCCCGAATCGCCACCTCGGTCTTGCCATAGCCCACATCCCCGCAAACCAACCGGTCCATGGGTCGATTGCGTTCCATATCCGCTTTGGTCTCGGCAAAAGCCCTCGCCTGATCAGGAGTCGGTTCGTAGGCAAACTCCGCCTCAAATTTCCCCTGCCATTCATGGTCTGCCGGGAAAGCTGTGCCAGGCAAGGCCTCCCGCTCCGCTGCCGTTCTTAACAGGGTGGCGGCAAAATCCTCCACCGCCTTTTCCGCCTTAGCCTTGGCCTTCTCCCAACGATTTCCACCGAGCGTGTCGAGCATGGGTCGCTTTCGGCCCACCCCCATATAGCGAGATACCAGATACGACTCCTCCACCGGGACGTAGAGCCGCGCCCCATCCGCATATTTCAAAAGCAGGCACTGACCTTTTCCGCCGGGTTTTTCTCCCAATCCCTCGTAGATCCCAATCCCGTGCTGCAGGTGGACGGCGTAATCGCCCAGCTTGAGATCCCCTGGATCAAACACCGGCCGGCGCCAGCGCTCGGCGGCCGTGCTCGCATGACTTTTACGGAACGACCGGCAGGCCTCGGTCCGACCCAACAGCTCTGCCCCTGTGACCACCACCCACTTCCCCTCCGGCCAAGCAAATCCCTGCCCTAGCCGGGAAATCCGAAAATCCAGCCCAGCTACGTCCCTTTCCGAAAGATCACACTCCTGCAGCCACTCCTCCAAACGAGCCACCTCCCCCTCGTTGATCCCGGTAACCGTGACCCGCCATCCCAGAGACAGCCAAGAACGCATTTCTGCGCCTACCCGGCGCCGCCGCGCCTCCGCCAAACCAGCCTCCCGGATCGGCTCCCCGACAAAACCGTGTCGCACCGGCGCCCCCGGTAGTTTCTCCTCTTCCGCCTCCGGCAAAGCAGAGAGCTTTCCCCATCCGGCACCGAAGTAGTCCGCCAACTCTGACATTCTCTTCGCCTCCTCAAGTCGACCGAGGAAAATCCCCGTTTCCTTCATCTCGGCGATCCCAGTCTGCTCATGCAAATCAATTTCCCGGATCGACTCCACCCGGTCCCCACCCCACTCCATCCGCACCGGAAACAGCGCCTGCCGGGAAAAGATATCCACGATACCTCCACGCCGCGCGACATCGCCCCGCTCGGTCACCGTCCCCACATTTCGATACCCCGCATCCACCATTTGCTCCACCAATTGCAGCGGGTCCAGCGTGTCACTCACAGCCACCTGCCGGATTGCCTTACGAATCCAGTCCGGAGAAGGCAATAGTTCGGAGAGAACCCGCTCCGTCACCAACACCAAGCGCGGACGATTGGGTTCCGTCAGGCGAGCCAACGAAGCCACCCATTCCGCCTCGAGGTCGGGATCTGGCTTCACCTTTTCTGTTCCGCGAAAAGCCTCTGGAACTACCACCGCCTCCCCGCCCCAAGCCTCAATCTCCGCGGCCAACTCCTCCTGCTGTCGCACATGCTCCGCCACCAACACCCAGCCTGGGGCACTCTCTCTTTGCGCCAGAATCACCGCCGCCAAGGCCTGGGCCCCTGTCGGCCAGCCGGCAAATGACCACACCCCTCTTGTCACCCCGCCAGACACGAACTGCTCCAAGCCGGTCGTATCCAGGAGTGCTTTCCCCTCCCTCCTTTGCCCATGCGTCTGCAAAAACCAGGCCTACCATACCACAAAAAGCTGCGACAGAGACGAGCCTGCGGCTTGTTTGATTGTTCCCCTGGTCTTCGATCGCCTATTTCTCAACCGGATGATCGAGACAACCAGCCCTACCAGAAATTAAATCGCCAAACCCACCGCTTTGGCCGCCGCCGAGCGTTCCTCTTCCAGCTCTGCCACGGTGGCGGCCAGCTTCTTTTGACCAAAGTCGTCCAGTTTGAGTCCCTGCACAATTTCCCACTTCCCTCCACCTAGGGCCTTGATCGGGAAAGAACACATGAGGCCCTTCGGCACGCCGTAACTTCCATCCGAACTGACTGCCACGCTGGTCCAATCCCCGCCCTTGGTTCCGGCGTACAGGGTTCGAACCGTATCCAAGGCCGCATGGGCCGCACTGGCGGCACTGGAAAGCCCCCGCGCCTTCAGCACCTCCGCCCCACGCTGCTGGACCGACTTGAGAAAATCTCCTTCCAGCCAGGCCCGATCGCGAATCAGGTCGGTGGCGGGCTTTCCCCCGATCCGGGCGTGGGTGAAGTCAGGGTACATCGTGGGCGAATGGTTGCCCCATACAGCCAGACGATCCACCTGTCCCACCGGCACTCCGGCCTTTTCCGCCAGGCGCGCCTTGGCCCGGTTCTCATCCAGCCGGGTCATGGCAAACCAACGGTCTGCAGGCAACTTTAGGCCGGACTGCTTGGCAATCCACGCATTGGTGTTGCAGGGGTTTCCTACCACCAGCACCCGGGCGTTGGGGGACGCAACCTCTGCCAAGACGCGCCCCTGCTCGACAAAGATTTTACCGTTCAGACCGAGCAGCTCGGCCCGCTCCATTCCCTGTTTGCGCGGAATGCTGCCGATACAGAACGTCCAATCCGCTCCCTCAAAAGCTTTTCTCGGATCCGTAGTGGCGATCACCTCCTCCAAAACCGGATTGGCAGCATCACGAATCTCCATGACCACCCCCTGCAGCGCCGCCTCGGCTGCGGGGACCTCCAGTAATTGCAGCCGAACCTTTTGTTGGGGACCAAAAAGCCCGCCGGAGGCGATCCGAAAGAGGATGGCATAGCCAATTTGGCCTGCTGCCCCGGTTACCGCCACCCGAATGACATCACTCATAGCTTCTGATTGGCCTCCACCGCACCTGCCGGACGCTTGGCCTCTCCCGGCCCCGTAGCATTGGTGGGATAGGGTTGAAATTTAAAAATCACCTCCCCGGGCCGGGCCACGTTGAGGGTATCACGAGACATCCGCTCGACGGTGAAAGGATCATCCTTGAGACGACCAGCCTCTTCCTGCAGATCCGCCAATTCCTGCTTTTTGCGGGTAATCTCATTTTGCAGGAATTCCGCCTGGTCCTTAAGACGTTGGCCCCGCTTCCAGGCCGGATAAAAGAGGGCCAAAACCACCGCCACTCCCAACAATCCGACCAGGGCGTAAACCCAAGGCTGAATCACACGCCAGAACTGGCCCTTGGAGGGTGGCGCCCCGTACCCGCGAGGATCAAACAGCCGCGAGTTGTCCGCCATAGACGGCCTTGGAGCCAAGCTCCTCCTCGATGCGCAGAAGGCGATTGTATTTCGCCAACCGGTCGGAACGGGAAAAGGATCCGGTCTTGATCTGCCCGGCATTGGTCGCCACGGCCAGATCGGCAATGGTGGAGTCCTCGGTCTCCCCACTGCGGTGACTGATCACCGCGGTGTAGTTGGCAGACCTCGCCAACTCAATGGCATCCAACGTTTCGCTCAGGCTTCCGATCTGGTTGACCTTTACCAAAATCGAGTTGGCGACTTTCTCCTGAATGCCCTTTTTGAGGAACTCCACATTCGTCACAAACAAATCGTCCCCCACCAATTGGGTCTTGGCACCCAATTTCTGTGTCAAAATCTTCCACCCGTCCCAATCCTCCTCGGCGGTGCCATCCTCAATCGAAACAATCGGATACTTCTTTTGGAGCTGGGCGTAGAAATCAACCAGTTCGGCAGCTTTGAGGCGCCGTTGATCCGACTTCTTGAACACATACTCCTTCGTCTTGCGGTCATAAAACTCGCTACTGGCCACATCCAAGGCAAAGAAGACCTGTTTCCCGATTGAGTACCCCGCCCTCTCGGTGGCCTGAGCCATCACCTCAAGCGCGGCCTCGGTCGACTCCAAGCGTGGGGCAAATCCGCCTTCGTCCCCTACGGCGGTTCCGAGCTTCTTGTCATGCAGGATCTTTTTCAGGGCGGCAAAAATTTCTGCCCCACAGCGAATCGCCTCGCGGAAGGTGGGCAGGCCGCGCGGGATCACCATGAACTCCTGGAAATCAATGGGGGCATCCGAGTGAGCGCCCCCATTCAGAATGTTCGCCATGGGCACAGGAAGAACATGCGCCTTTTCCCCACCCAACCAGCGATAGAGCGGTTGGCCATGGGCGGCGGCGGCCGCACGTGCGGCCGCCAAGGAGACTCCCAGGATCGCGTTGGCGCCAAGATTCTTTTTGTTAGGAGTGCCGTCCAATTCCAGCATGACCTTGTCCAGGGCGCGCGTGTCGCCAGCGTCCTTCCCCTTCAGCGCCGCCGCAATCTTTTCCTTCACATGAGCCACCGCTTTAAGAACGCCTTTGCCACCAAACCGCTTGGCATCTCCGTCGCGCAACTCCAGCGCCTCATGAATCCCCGTGCTGGCTCCACTGGGCACCATGGCAGAGCCGAACGCGCCCCCCTCCAAGACGACATCTGCCTCCAGAGTCGGATTGCCCCGGGAATCAATGACTTCACGTGCGGTGACGGATTGGATTTTAGTCTTCATAAATTGGGCCCGGAAAACCCGGAACTAGGTGCGGTAGGGGCGCACGGAAACAATCCGGACCTTGGACTTTCCGCCCCCCTCCGTCGGCAGTTCGGCGGAGTCGCCCGGCTTTTTCTTTAGCAAGGCCTGACCTACCGCCGTCTGATAAGAAATCACCCCATTGTCCGGATCGCTATCCCAGGCGCCGAGAATCGTCACGGTTTTTGCAGCCCCTTCGGCATCCTGATAGGAGACCACCGTGCCGATATCGGCCACATCCCCCTTCACGTCGCTAAAGTCGGTGCCTTGAGCGGAAACGATCATCGACTCCAGTTCGGCTTTCCGGCGCATCAGCACGGCCTGCATCTCCTTGGCCGCCTTGAATTCATGGTTCTCGCGCAGATCCCCGTACGAGCGGGCCACGCCGATATCCTTGCTATTGGCCGGGATCTTCTTGTTCACGATCTCCTCGAGCTCTTTTTTCCGTTTTTCCAGACTGTCCCAGCTCACGACCAGAGATTCGGTGGTGCTTGCCTTGTTCTCCCCCGCCACCATCGAGCTGATGTGCGGGTGAAGCTTGACGAGAGTTCCCATCAAAGAGCGCTTGTCCAACTCCTCAAAAGCCGTCGAGGCCAAGGCGGCACGCGTGATGTCCCTCATTTCCTCCGGTGCCGAAGCGGCCAGCAGATCGCGGATCAGATCCTTGTCCTCAAGGAGAAGGTCATGCAACCGCGCTCCCCGCCAAATATCAGAAAGCTGCTCTTTCTCTAAAACGGCCAAAGCGGTGAGAAAGAGGAAGGGGCCGCTTAACTTCTGAAACTCCCCCGCACGATTACGGCAAAGCCAAACCACGGTGTCGGGCAGAACTTGGCGCTCACGCAGAAGTCGATCCAACGCCCCTTCCATTTCAGCTGCCCGACCGGCCTTTTTGAACTTGGCGGTGATGGTGTCCATCAGGCGGCCGGAGGCTTTCGGGAGGAGGGCGTTAAAAAGTTCGGTCCAACGCTCTCCCAGCAGTTCCGCCATCATTTCCACAAAACGGGGCTGTTTTCCTGCCGACAACGTTTCCACCACCAGAGCCAGGCGGGCTGGCTCCGCCGGCAGAATTCCGCGGAGCACGGCTCCCGGCTCGGCCGGCAGGCCGAGACCCGCCGCGAATTCAGCGCGGGCCAAGGCGAGTTCGGCTACCTGGCCGACCTGGCTTTTGGGCACTTTTTGTCCGGCAGCATCCACCAGCTTAAAAATCTCCTCGGCCTGAGACTTGAGCGCAGAGGCATTCTGGGATTTTTGTAGTTTCTCCAGAACCTCGATCACCCTCTTCACCCCCACCGCTTCCCGGAGCTCCTCTACGCTGGCTCCCTTGGACTGGGCGGCGGATTCGAGGTACTGAATCGGGTCTGTCCTCTTCGATGGGATGATGAAACGGGCATCTTTTCGCATGGCCCGCTTGGCGGCTTCCCAAAACTTCTTCCACTCCGCCGCTTGGAACAGGTGGGGCACGAAGGCCTCTTCCAGACGGGTGGTGGTGGCTTCCCTCCCGAGCTGCTGCACCGCCTGTTTCATAAGCTCACCAGGATCTTTCCCGGCCTGCTCTTTTACGGAGGCCGGGTCCTTGAGAATCCGGGCCTCAAAATGCTCTTCCGTCAGGATGCGCAGCGTCTGGGACGCATATTCAAATTCCATCGCATGGCCCTTCTTGGAACGGAAATCGATCAGAAGGGAACCGAGGGCATCGTCGCGGGAGGCGATTTGCCCCACGCCCCAACTGCGATGCCGGCACACGGCTCCGGCCACATAGGACTTTAGTTTTTCTTGAGATTGTGAATCAGAGGCCGACTCATCCACCGGGGCTGCTTTTTCATTTTCCGTGTCTGTCGGCATCGTTCCCAACATACGGATGCCTAACCCCCTAAGGCAACCGGAATCCTCGGAGTGGCCTCGAGATGTGTGGCCCTACTCGGAAGCCGGGGTTTCGGCGGCAGGCTCAGATTCCAGGACTTTGAGTTTGTCGGGCCCCGAAAGATCAATCGAAGGCTTTCCCTCATGCATCTTGATTTTGCCCGTCACCTCTACCGTTTTCCCCTCACAGGCAGGAACTCCATCCGGAAATTTTTCCGCGAAAGCCCGGCAACTAAAAACCTGATTCGGATGGCGCCCGCCAAAATTCATAAAGGTGGTGCCGGAAGCAGCCGTCCGCTGTCCGTCTACCTTGCCTTTCACCGTGACCACCTTGCCTTCGTGTTGGGCTGCCTCCTGGGGCGTGACCACAGGGATCGCTACCGGCTCCTCCGCCTGCAAGGTCGGCAGAACCAGTCCAAAACCAACAACCGCGAGGAGGATTTGTTTCATCG
>JBEANM010000024.1:0-9134 GCA_041165425.1 Verrucomicrobiota bacterium | reverse complement strand
TGCCGGTTGTCGGTGATTCCGATGAAAGGCTGGGCCCAGGACATGGTGTGGGAGGATACGGGTCTGAAGTGGGTGCCCACCTCGCCCAACATTGCGCAAATCGAGGCCGCGCGGGGCTATGTGGCGACGGGTTTCTTTGGGGAACTTGGGGTCAGCAACGGGGCCAACCCGGCGGGTGTGCCGACCAAGGGCCTGGATGGTTCCACGGCATACCCGTTCGATCTGATTGCGCTGGAGGGAGTGGATGCAGAGCGTTTCTGCCGGGAGATGGGGGAGTGGGGTTTCAACGGGGTGAAGTTCACCCCGTTCCGTTTTAAACCACCTACCGGAAAATACCGCCACATCACCATGTCCGGCGCCAAGGTGACGATTGATCGTCAGGCCCCGGCCAACCTGACGGCCATCAATATTGCCGGCTTGGCCTATCTGCGACGGATGATGCCGAAGAAAAACTTTTTTGTGGATGCGGAGAACACGCTGATGTTTGACAAGCTCAACCGCAGCCGGGAAACGCGGAAGCAGATCCTCTCCGGAATGAGCTCCCGGCAAATTGTGGCCTCCTGGGAGCCGGGCGTGCAGCGCTGGCGGGAGGAGCGGAAACCGTATTTGCTATATCCGGAGACGTTGGCGCCGGCACGGAAATCACCGACGGCAGGCCCGGCAAGGCTGAAGCCGTGACGATCGTGATGGATGGAATTCGGAGTCATGGACTTTTCGTGAACGTGAATGTGAAGGAATCGGTCAAGAATGTGATGAAGGAGTGAGAGGTTTTCGTGAAGTTGAATGTGAACGTTTAACCTTGATGAGAATTAAAGACTAAGAGTTGCGTTCACGTTCACGTGGGACTCTCACGAGAGGCTTTTCGTCGAATTTACCGGCCCGGAAGCCCGGCCGGCCAAGGCACACGCCGGCGGAGGAGCCAGGCGACGCCAATCAGATCCTGAATCCCGACCCAGGCGCGTCCGGCGATGGTGTATTTGGAAACACCGGCGCGGCGGGGGCGATGGCGGACCGGCTTTTCCCCTAATTTTAGATCGGCGGCCCCGAGGAGGGCGGGGAGATAGCGGTGCATGCCCTTGAAAGGAACGAGAAAGCGGACGTCCTCGCGCTTCATCAACTTGAGGGAACAACCGGTGTCATGCGCGCCGTCGAGCAGAACGGAGCGGCGGATGGCGTTGGCGATCTTGGAGGCGACGCGTTTTTGCCAGGAGTCGCGGCGCGGGGTGCGGATGCCGCAGGCAAAGTCGGCTTGGCCGGAGCGGATCAGGTCGAGCAGGGCGGGAAGATCGGCAGGGTCATTCTGGCCGTCCCCGTCCATCATAGCGGCGTAGGGTCGGGTGCAGGCGAGGAGTCCGGCGTAAAGGGCGGGACCTTGGCCGAGGTTTTTCGGAAAATGAATGACCCGGATTCCTTTTTCCGCATCCAGCAGGGAAGGGGTCCTGTCCTGGCTGCCGTCGTCCACCGCGATGATTTCGGCGCCGGGGACGGCGGAGCGGGCCTCGGCGATCACCGCGGAGACATTTTCCTCCTCGTTGTAAAAGGGGATGACAAGGGATAGGTCGGCGGACATTGACTATTTCCGGAAGAGCAGGGAAGGCATGCGGGCCGCCAGCTTGGGAAAGAGTTTGGGGCCCAACTTACCCCAGAGGTGGTTGGCGCCTTGGCCGATCAACCAAGTGTAGAGCATGGCAAGCGGGATGGAGGCGAGAACGTCGCTCGGATAGTGATCGCCGGTGTAGACGCGGCCCAGGGCGGCGAGTGCCACCAGAATCCATGGCCAGCGGAGAGCCGGCCCCCAGATGAGGCGGGCACTCATAGCCGCGGCGGTGGCATTGGCGACGTGGGAGGAGGGCATCGAGCGGCCGTGCTGCACATCTTCCTCGGGTATGCCGGAGATCCGGACCGCGGCTTGCCAGCGATTGCCGGAAGGACCCGGGCTGACCTCGCGAACGCCTTCCACCGCCTGATAGGGGCGGGCCCGGTCAAAGAAATGTTTGAGAGGGTTGCTGATGAGGGGATCGCCGATCCCGATGCTGAGGAGAGTGAGGGCGACCCAGAACTTGGCTTTGTCCCGGCCTTTAAAAATCAGGATGGCGCCCAAAATGAGGAGGATCGGCGTCCATAACTTCCCGTCTGCCAGCAGGTTGAAGAATTGGTCCAGGACCGGATGGTTAAAACCCCGGTTGATCCAACGGAAGATCCTGAGATCCAACGAATAAACTTGGGTGATCAAGTTTCCGAAGCTAAATTGATAAAAATGCCACGCCAAGCCGTTTGCTACGCGGTGCTGATCATCCTGGGAGGCTTTGTGGCGGTGGGGCAGGACCTGACCCAACCCTCAATCCGGCTCAAGGTGGAGAAAAAGGAGCCGATTGCCACGGGGTCGGGAATTCCGGAAAACCCCACCCCGCGGCAGATGCAGAACTTCCTTTGGCGCACCCTGGTGATGAAGGACTTGATCCTTAAGGGAAGGGTGCAGAGCGGGGAGCGCAAACTCCCCGTGGTCGTCCGGACCCGGGACCGGATGATCCAGTTTGAATTTCAGGACCGCCCTCTTCAGATCCGGGTGCGGTTTGCCCCGGAAGGCAGCTTGATCCAGATGCGACCGAAACCGGACGCGGAGTGGCAGGTGGTGACCGGGGTGGAGAAAACCAAGGCGGTCGCGGGAACGGATCTGGCCTACGAGGATCTGGGGATCGACTTTCTCCGCTGGCCCGATGCCAAGCTGACCGGGCAGGACAATGTGATGATGTTGGACTGTTGGGTCTACGAGGCGAACCCGCCAGTGGAGAGTAACTACGCGAAAGTCCGCTACTGGATCAGTAAGACCTACCTGACGATGATCCGGGCGGACGGACTCAATGGCAAGGGGCAGGCGATCAAGCGATTCACCTTCAACAGCGTGATCGAGGCGGAGGACACGGTGGTGATCGGGGAGATGAAGGTGGCGAAATTGACGCCGGGTACGGATGTCTCGGCCTCCCGGACCTTCGTCCAGATTGATAAGGTGGAAAAGGGCTCGGGACTCTGATTTCTTTATGAAGTATCGCATCGACCTGCACTGCCACTCCCGCTTTTCATCCGATGGCGTGAGCGAGCCGGAGGAGATGGTCCAGGCGGCACGGGAACGGGGTCTGCACGGATTTGCCATCACCGATCACAACACCTGCGCCTGCGTGGACTATTTTCTCTCTGCCGGACTGATGCGGGAGGACGGTCATCCGGTGAACGACTTTCTCATCCTGCCGGGACAGGAGATCACCACTTCGGCGGGGCATCTGTTGGCTCTCGGGGTGCGTTTGCCGGATCTGAAGGGGATCGGGCCGGCGGAGGCGGTGGGTCTGATCAAGGAGGCCGGCGGTCTCGCCGTGCCGCCGCACCCGTACGATAATTTCCGGGCTGGGATCCGGGAAAGTATTCTGGACGGGTTGGCTCTGGAGGCGATCGAGGTGTTCAACGCGGCGGTTACCTTCAAGACCGCCAACCGCCGGGCGTACGACTATGCCAAGAAACGGGATCTGGCGATGACCGCGGGCAGTGATGCCCACCATGTGGAAGCGATCGGCACGGCGTGCACCGTCCTGGAGATGCACGAATTCACCGTGAAAGGGGCGTTGGCGGCGATTCGCCGGGGGGCGGCGGGCTTGGAGCAGCGTTACATGAGCAAGACGCAGGCCTTGCGAAAAACCTGGAGTAACGTCTTCCGGCTTCGTTCCGGTAAGAAGCGCCACCACCCGCATCCGCACCCGTGAAACACCCGGCTCCGGTCGCCCGGGCAATCATCCTCGGTAACATCGGGGTGGCCTTCCTGGATGTTCTTCTGGCGATCAACCGGCCCGGGGCCGATTCCTGGATTCGCCAGATTCTATCCCTCTCCCCGGCCAACTTGTTGGACGGTGCCTGGTGGGAACCGCTCACCTACATGTGGCTGCACGCACCGCCGGTGGGATTCTGGATCACCCATATTCTTTTCAATATGCTGACGCTCTCCATTTTTGGCGGTCCGGTGGAGTCGCGGCTGGGATCGGCACGCTTTGCGATCCTGTATCTGTCGGGCGGTTTGATCGCGGCCTTCGCCTTTCTGGGTCAAGCCTGGTGGGAGGCCGGCTTCTCCCTGCAGGTTTTGAGCGGGAACACCCAGGAGATTGTTGGGGCCAGCGGGGCGGTGTTGGCGGTGGTCGCCGCCTTTGCCGTGTATTACCCGGACGCCCGGCTTTTCATCTTTCCCATCCCGTTTCCGATTCGCGCCCGCAAGGCCGTGATCTTCTTCATTGGGTTGAGCGTGGTCATGCTGTTCGTACCGGCCCTTGCCTTCATCGGCCACAGCGCCCACATCGGAGGTCTGGTGGCCGGTTATTGGCTGGCCCGGCGTTGGCAGAAGGGCATGGCCGAGCCGCCGGTGCTGGCCCGGCCGGGGTGGAAGGGGATGGATGAAATGGCGGCAACCTTGGCGGTGGCAGAGTTACCGGAGGCCCAATTTCGCCGGGAACTTCGCGAACTGCTCGATACGTTGGGTCACGGGCACTGGCGGCCGTTGACCCTGCGGGAACGGGCCCTCTTGCGGCGCGCTCATCTGCTGGTGTGAAACTGCGCCCGGACTGTCGTGATGCCGGGCAAGCCTGGCAAAAGTTCCTCGCCTTCTCCCCAGGCAGCCGGGAGGTGTTGGCCGCCAATGAAATTCTGGCGGAGGCCGGACGGAACCCCGGGATCCTGTTGGAGGCGCGTAGTGCCGGTAAATATCGGATCGAATGGGGGGAGCTGTCTGCGCGGGCCGATTCACCGAGCCGGCAGTTGGCGGCCCTGCGGGAGTGGCAGCGGGCGGAGCTGGTGCGATTGGCTTTCCTCGATTTTGCGACCCTGCCGCCTCCCGCGGAGTCGTCCGGACGCTACACCGCGCTGGCGGAGTTTGTGGTCGGGGCGGCGCTGGCCTTGGTCCGGGAAAAGGCGCCGGCATCCGACCAAGGGAAGATGGAGGGGTTCTCGGTCCTGGCGTTGGGCAAGCTGGGCGCCGGGGATCTCAACTTTTTCTCCGATCTGGATTTGATCTTTCTCTCCGGCGAAAGGGACGACCCGGAGGCCTGCATCCGGTTGGCCCGGGCCTTGGTGGGGGATTTGGATGCCCGCGGGGGTGAACTGATTTACCGGGTGGATCTCCGCCTCCGGCCTGAGGGTGATCGGGGACCGTTGGTCTGCACCCAATCGGGGCTGGAGGAGTATTATGAGGCGTATGGCGAGGTGTGGGAACGGTGTGCCTGGATCCGGGGTCGGCGCGTGGCGGGAGATCAGGAGACGGCCTACGAAATCTTCCAGACCCTGCAGGCTTTTATTTATCCGCGGGGGCTGAGTCCTTCGGCCCTGGGGGAACTGTTTGAACAGAAATCCCGTGCGGAGGACGAACTGATCTCGGCGGCCGACAAGGAGCGCGAGATGAAGCGTGGCCGGGGTGGGTTGCGGGAAGTGGAGTTCCCGGTCCTCGGTCTCCAACTGTTGCACGGGGCAGCGCAACCCACGCTCCAGACCCATGACCTGCGCAAGGCCATCCGCAACTTAAAGATCTTGGGCATCCTTAAGGCGGAGGAGGAGCAGGTTTTGTTGGGCGGGTATGACTTCTGGCGCCGGCTGGAGGATTTCCTGCAGATGCGGCAAATCCGGCAGACCCATCTGCTGCCGACCGAGGCCGAGGAGATGGAATCCCTCGCCCAGGCACTCGCGCGGAGATCGGGGATGGAGTTGGTCCAGGAGATCGGGGAGTGGCGGGACCGGGTACGTCAGGTGTACGACTCCATCTTCGGGGAGCTGAAGCCGACGGCGGTCTCCATGGGGGGCTGGCCGGAGAAGTTGGGCTGGCGCGATGCCGGGGCGGCCCGGGCGGCTTGGGAAGGCTTGGCCCCCTCGGGGGAGGTGCATGCCACCGCGCGCACCCGGGAAAATTTTCAGAGGCTCCAGCCAACCCTGGAGAAGCGGCTGGCGGACTGCTTCCGTCCCGATCTGGCGTTGGCGGGATTCGCCAACTTTGTCCAGGCCTACGGCGCGCGGTCGCTGTTGTACGAGAGTCTGTGTGTCAGCCCGAAGGCCCTGGATCTTCTGCTGTGTTTCTTTGAAAGCAGCCGCTTTCTCGGGCCGAATCTGGCGGCGCGACCGGAACTGTTCGAGGAGGTCACCCAGTCGGAATTGGACACGCCGCGCACCGTCGCCCAGTTGCGGAAGATGTGGAAGCTGCCCAAGGATCCGGACGAGGCGCTGGAGGGAGTCCGGCTTTTCGCCCGTGGGGAGGAGCTGCGTATTGCCCTGCGGGGACTGTTGGGCTTGGCGGAAATTCCGGGGTTACAGGCGGAGCTCACGGCGTTGGCGGATGCGTGCCTGGGCTGGGCGTGGGAGTTTGCCGGCAAAGGCAAGTGGGCCTGGATCGGGTTGGGGAAGTTGGGTGGGCGTGGACTCAGTTTCGGGTCCGACCTTGATCTATTGGTCGCGGGTGAGGGCGAGGAGTCAGTCCAAAAAGCGGTCCGATTCCTGACCGAGGAGCGCTCGTCGGGAGCGCTGTTCAAGGTGGATTTTCGCCTGCGGCCTTACGCGGAAGGGGTTCTGGCGGTGCCGGTGAAGCGGTACGCGGAATATTACGGGAAAGAGGCGCAGGGTTGGGAGGTGCAGACCCTTTGCCGGGCCCGGGCGATTGCGGGGGCCAAGGAGCCGATGAAGGAGTTTTGGCCGGCGGTGGAAAAGCGTTGGCGTCAGCAGGGGGCCGATCCGAAGTTTGTGCCGGAAATGTTGGCGATGCGGGAGCGGATTGCCACCGAGCGGGTACCCCAGGGGCAGGAGGAAAGGGCCTATAAGACCGGCCGGGGAGGATTGATCGATGTGGAATTTGCGGCCCAGGCTTGGCAGATGCGGCAGGGCTTGGTGGAGACGGAAACCGCCGGCGTTCTTAAAAAAATGATCCAAACCGAGCCGAAGGTCGCCAAAGATCTGCAACAGGGACTGGCTTTTTGGTCCTCGGCGGAATGGTGGTTGCGTTTGGAGGAGGGGCGGGGAGGGAGCCTTTTGCCGCCCGCGGGACCGGATCGGGACTGGCTGGCCCGGAAGTGCGGGGAGTCTGATGCGACGGCCTTCATGCGGAAGGCGGGGGAGATTTCGCGACAGACCCGCCGGGCCTATGAAGAGGTGACCGGGAAGCTAATCCGCCCGACATGAGGGTTGGGGTCGTTGGGGCGGGCATCAGCGGACTGGTTTGCGCCCGGGCGCTGCAAAAGGCAGGCCACCAGGTGACGGTGTTGGAAAAGTCACGGAGTTTGGGGGGTCGATGTGCCACGCGTAAGTTTGGCGATCACGTGGTGGATCATGGATTGCAGTATTTCACCCTGCGGGATCCGGCGGTGCGGAAAGAGGTGGAGGAGGTGGCCGGGGCCGAACTCCAAAAGCTCAATGCTCCCATCCTGCAGGCGGAACCCAAGGGGACGGTGTACCGGGAGGGGGAGGAAAGATTCTATCTGTGTTCGGGCAACAATCGTCTGGGGAAGATGTTAGCGGCAGGCTTGGAGGTGATCACGGAAACCGAGGTGCCTAAGTTGGAAAAAAGCGGGCGAAAGTGGAAAGTGGCCGGGAGGGAGTTTGATGCGGTGGTCAGTTGTGCTCCTTGGCCACAAACCTCTGCCCTTCTGGGGATTCGCATCCCGGAGCCTGGTTACGATCCTTGTCTGACGGTGTTGTTGGAATATCAGGTGGGGCGTGCCGGCGGGGAGGGAGCCTATGCCCGGATCGATGCCTCCGGAAAAGATCCGCTGGCCTGGATCGCCTGTGAGAATGTGAAAGCGGGCCGGGTCGCGGAAGGTTGTACGGTGTACATCATTCAGGCTTCGCCGGAGTACAGTCGCCAACATCTGGAGCAAAATCCGGAGTATTGGGCCAGTGATCTGCAGGTGTTGTTGGAGAGCGTTTGGGGTTTGGATCCGGCCCAACGCGCTTCCGTCTTTGCCCACCGCTGGCGGTATGCCCGGCGGAAGGAGGGGGCGGGTGCGCCCAAGGATCTGCCTAAGGGCGTTTTTCTGTGTGGAGACTCGATGACGGATTCTCGGCTGGAGTCGGTGTGGAAGAGTGGCGGGATGACAGCCGAAAAGGTGCTGGCACTCTGACTTGTCGTTTACGTTTAGGTTTTTGTTTACGGGAGTAGTAAACTTCAAGCCATCTCCTAAACGTAATCGTAAAGGTAAACGAGCAATGAGACCCGGTAGGCCGTGGCTTCAGAGCTTCACCATCACGTGCCGGGGTACCGTGTACTCTTCCAGCGAAAACATGGAGAGATCTTTGCCGTAGCCGGAGCGCTTGAGTCCGCCGTGGGGCATTTCGCTGACCAGCAGGAGATGCGTGTTGATCCAGGTGCAGCCGTAGCGAAGTTCGGCGACCACTTTCATGGCTTTGGAGACATCCTTGGTCCAGACGGAGGAAGATAAACCATATTCTGATTCGTTGGCCCAGCGAATGGCCTCCTCCGGGGTTTTAAATTTGGTGACAGAGACGACCGGACCAAACACCTCTTTTTGGACGACCTCGTCTTCCTGTCGGGCCCCCGCGAGCAAGGTGGGTTCGAAGTAGAATCCCTTGCCGGAGGCGGGAGATCCCCCGGCCACAGCCTTGATGTGTTTTGATTCCCGGGCCCGGGCCACATATCCCTTCACGCGCTCGAACTGGGCGGCGGTGACCGACGGACCGATGTCGTTCTCCTCGTCCTTGAGTTTGTTATAGCGGATGGTTTTCACGGCTTTGCCGAGTTCGTTCACCAGGTCGTCGTGGATCTTGGGTCCGGCGTAGATGCGGCAGGCAGCGGTGCAGTCCTGTCCACCGTTGTAGTAGCCGAATTTTTTCATCGCGGGGACGACTTCCTCCATGTCGGCGTCGTCGAAGACGATGACGGGCGCCTTGCCGCCCAGTTCCAGATGAGTGCGTTTCAGTCCGGCGGCAGCCGCGGCAATGACCTGGGTGCCGGTGGAAACGCTCCCGGTGAGGGAGACCATGCGGACGAGCGGGTGGGAGATCAGGGCCTGTCCGGTCATCGGGCCCCGACCGGTCACAATGTTGGCGACCCCGGAGGGGAGGATGTCGGCGAGGATCCGGCCGAGGTGCAAGGCGGTGAGGGGGGTGAA
>JBEANM010000023.1:0-9321 GCA_041165425.1 Verrucomicrobiota bacterium | reverse complement strand
TGCTTTTGCGCCTTTTCCCCTTGCGCGTCCCGAATCCGTTGCTCGATTTTATTCAGCTCCCCTGGAGTGTTGCGGGCCACCATTTTACCCGTATCCCGGAAACAGACTGCCGAAGCCCCCTCCACCGCCATATTGACCCCAATGTTTTTCAAAATATCGGCGCCGAGGGTTTTTGGATCGTTCGAGGCTTCCGGCAGATTAGCAATAAGACTTGGCGGGAGGTTATAACTGCGTGTTTCCAGTTCGCCCCCCGTCTCGGTGGCAGGCAACAAAAACACTGCGCTATTTTCTACCTCAACCCTCAGCTTTTCGCCGCCTCGAACCTGCTCGCAAAGGTATTTTAGAGCGGTTTGCAGGGTTATGTCCCGTAGCTCAAGACTAACGGTGGCTGAGTCCGCATCTAATCCATTACCGGGAGGAGGCAGCCGCAAAACGAAATTTAGACCCCTTTTTTCCGGGTCATATTGCTCGCTAAGCCTTTGCAACTCCTCCACCGCCGAGCGGATCGGACGCTCATTGAATGTCAGCTCAGGGATACGGATTTCTGCCAATTTTTTGATAATGGCGGCAGCTTGGGAATCTCCGGCGGCTCCGGTTTGTCGCCCCTTTCGGGGATCGACCCGAGCAGGAGGAGGCGCAAACCAAGCCTCCGTGACCTTAGCCAGAGCCTTTTCTCGGCTGGCAAGATAACGCTGATCCGCAGCGGCCATTCTCTTTTCTTCCAGAAGCTCAATTTTTTTACGAGCGCCCCGGTGGTAAGGATCCATCCTTAGAACATCATCCAGCCGTTTCCGCGCCTCACGAAATTGCCCAGTTTCCGTCAACTGATCGGCCAAAGATAGGAGACGCTTGATCTCGGAGGTTTTTTGCATCAAGTCATCCGAAACGGCCGCATTTTCTCCGTATGGATTTGCCTGCCGGCTTCCCTCCTCCCGTAACTCTGCCGCCTGCCGAGCAAGCGCCTTGTTTGTCGGATCCAACTCGACTGCCTGCTGCATCAGTCCAGCCGCCTCCGACATTTTTCCATCTTCTTCATTGGCGATGGCCTTGGCGGCCAGACACTTTGCCTTGCCGATTTGGGCTCGCTTGTAAAAACCACCGGTTTGAGCTTGAGAATCGGTTTCTAATAGCACGAGGTTATACTTAGCTTCCGCATGATCCCACTCTCCCGAGCGATAAAGACGCTCCGCCAAGTCTAGCACCTCGTTTAAACGAAAGGTGAGTTCCCTTCTTCGATCGATCTCTCGCTGCATCATCTCCGCCGAGTTCGATTGCCGGGGCAAGACCACCGCGCCCTCCTCAGCTTGAGGATTCGCCTCTTGGGAGAAAACTGCCGCAGGCCCCACCAGTAGAAGAGCTAAGAAAATTCCCTGCATACCTTTTGGGTATACTTCAATGAGTCTCTTCAAGGTCAACGGCTCTTGCCCTAGCCTTTGAAGAACTTGCGAATGGTTGGGAACAGTTCCCTTGCCAAAAATTAAGGTGAGGGCCCGGCTCCGGCAGGAGCCGAGGTTTCCACGGGAACCCAAAAGTCCTCCTGGCTCGGTTCGCTTAGGTTGCGCAGCTGAATTTTTCTCCCTTCCCGGCCCATCACGGCAAATTTTTTCCCCTCGTAAGGAAAAACCTCGCCCACCTGAAACGGCCCCAATTCCGTGCCCCCGGCTGCAGGGGTGTAGAGCCGGACCTCCCCGACATCCCAAGTCAAACCCCGGGCAAGACTTGGGGAACTGAAAAGAAGTTTGCTGGGTCCCTCCAAGGCGTCCTTCCTTTCCAAAACCAAAAAGGAGTTGTCGATTTCCACTTCCACTCCGCCCGCCTTGGAGTCCCTGATCTTTTCAAGGTTTTCCACGTAAGAATTAATGCGGACCGGGATCAGATGGGAATTTTGCCCGGTACTCTTCACCTTGGCCTGCGCTTCAATAGCCTTGGCTTTGTCGGAAAATAGCTGGACCCCGTCTTGCCCTGCCATGATCCAAAATGAGTCCCCCGGCTTGCCTCTCAGTTCAGCCCGACGCGCCCCTACCAGGAACCGCAAAGTGAAGAGCCCCCCGCCTTTTTCCGAGAAACTCACGGACATGGGAACGGCTTCCCCGGAACGTGACTTCAGCTTGCTTTCCTTCGCCGGACTTTGTCCCTTGTTGGTAGGGTCGGTATTGGCGATGTACTCCTCCAGGTTGGTAAATCCATCCCCGTCCATGTCCCCGTCTTTCACGCCGGGATCGGCCGGGTCAAATCCGTAGCGGATTTTCCAGCCCACCTCGATCCCGTCCTCTGTCTTCATCTTTCGGTCGAGGGGCTGCACAGATTCTGAGCTTTCCGGAAGATAAACCAGCTGGGCCGAGACAAAGATACGGTGCTCCCCCTCATGGCCTTGTAAACTCGAGAACTCCTTTCCTCGCACCCTCAATCGCTCCCATTCCTGCTGGATGGCTCCGCTACTTTTTTTGGCTTCGGACAAAATGGGCTTTCCGGTTCCGCCCGAATTTTCCATAGAAACGGTCGAGCCAGGCCGAAGTATGCCAACGAGAAAAAAGACCAAACCGGCAAAAACTGCGGCACCGGTTCCTGCGATGCGCCAAGAAGAAGCCTTCATTTCGAGGCTCCTGCCGGGCTGCCGTTTTTGAGCTCCCCGGGGGTTTTCCAAGCCACAAAACTGGTTTCGATCGTCACGCTCAGGCTTTCCTCTCCGGCCAGAATCTCCAAAAGCTTCTTGCCTTTGTTTTTTGTGTTCGCATCCCCACCCATGTCGCTGGAGGAAAGCTCCCCCCGAAATCTCTTGGCAATCTCCGAACGCTGCGGGAAGTCCTGTTGTTCATTTCTCACTGAAAGATCGGCCAGAATCAGAAGGGCCGGATCCGTGGCTATCAGTCGCACATACTCGTAGAGAACCTCGGGCGAAGCCCGGATTTCCATGCGAAAGTTTTTCCGCTCCCCTGCCGGAGGGGGGACGTTTGCTTTGGATCCGGCAGTCGGAACCGGCGATGCTCCCTTTGGACCCACCTTTTCTGGCAACGACCCGGGACCGGCAATCGACCGAAATTCACAGAGGGTAGGATACTGCTCCGACGCGGTTCGCGCCTTCATCAAAAGCCGAACAAGATACTCGGCCACCGAGAGATGCAGAGCAAGCTCGGGCACCTGTTCGAGAGCGGGGCTTATTTGCCGGAATTCATCCAACCCCAGATAGAAATCAGGCGAAAGTTGCACTTTTTGTTCCCGGGCCTCCTTCTGCAACTGGTTTTGCACGGCGATCAAACGGTCTTTCCATTTTCCCGGATCCCGTGCCCATTCCTCCCCTTCCCCACTCAACTTATGGGTGGCTTGGGACCAACCGAATGCGAAGGAATTTTGATCCTGCAGGTCCTTCGAAAGCTTTTGAATTTCCGCTGCCTCCCGCAGAGCCCGGGCCGGGCCTCCGGACTCGGCCAACAAGGCAGCCAGCGCCGGATTTCCCAGCCGCTCCGCCAAAGCCTGCGCCTCCTCGTTTTTTTCTGCTAAACTTGCCAAAGCCAGCCAAGCAAGGCCTCCCGCCGCAAGAATTATTAGCCCCGCACTTCCAGCGACGACCATTTTTTTGGGGTCGAGTTCCTTTTTACTCATTTTCCGCCCCCTGGAACCTTGGGCGGCGGAGAAGCCTCCCAGAACCACTCCGCCTGCAGGCGAAACTTCAGCGCCACCTGGTCTGTTTTTCCGTCCACGTATCGGGGGGCTTCACGTTCCAAAATTTTCACGTTCCTCAGCACCCCTCCTTTTTCGAGAGATTTTTGAAAATTAGCCACTGCCTCCGCATCGGCTTTTTCCGACCGGGTCTCAAACATGCCCCCAACTTCCACCACCGGAGCCGCCGCTACCCCCTTTTTGCCACCGCCCTCTGCTCCTCCGGCAGGCTCCACCAACGGTAGAAGCTGCAGACTCGTGATCCATAGCCTGGGGGGTGTATGCCTTCTCAACTCATCCAACAACTGGGGCCAGCGGAATCGCTCCCGTTCCAGGGCTATCGCCGACTCTGCTTGCTGAATCGTTTCAAGGAACCTTTTGTTTTCCACTTCTAACTTTTTGAGTGCCCGATCGGCTTCCTCCACCTTGGCCGTCTGCTCGGCCAGTTGCTCCCCCATTTTCGCTGCCTGCCAAAATCCATGGATTGCCGGAAAAAAAATCAGGCCGATTCCCGCCACAATGGCCAGAACCTTGGCAGGCAGATCCCGTCTTTTCTGCACCCTCGCCCGCCCAAGAAACCCCAACAAATTGACCCGGATCGGAGGCTCCGGCAGGGACTGCAGGGCCGTTCCTGCCACGGCCCCCCATCCGGGGAAGTTGCGCGCCGCGGCCTCAGCTTCCACTGAGGCAGGGAGTTTCAGCCGGCGGAACGGTTGCAGATACTCCACGGGAATTCGGAGTTTTTCCCGAAAGAAAAGGTCGGCGTAGCCGAGAATCGCACCTCCACCCGCCAACCACGCCTGTTCGGGCTTTCCTCCCCCTTGTTGGCTTCGAAAGAAAGTAATCGAACGCTCCACCTCCGTGTGCAAACGCGTCATCACGCCCCTAGCCAACTTGGAGATCCGCGCCGTCACCGCATCCGGGGGATCCTCGTAAGCCCCCCCCGGATGGACAAAACCCTTGGCCCGTTTCAGGGTTTCCGCACCGGCGAAGGATTCCTGCAAGTCCGTGGCCACAGCCTGAGAAAGCGCCGCCCCGCCCAGCGGCACAACGCGCACAAAAATCCGTGCACCCTCCACTAAGAGGATGGTCGTGGCTCGTGCCCCGATTTCCATGATCAGATTGCAACCGGTGGTGTTTGGATAACTAAAGAAGAATGCATTCAGAAGCGCTGCGGGAGCTAGCGTGACCGACTGCGGTTTGAGGCCCACCGAGGCCGCCGCGGCCGAGAGTTCCTCCACGGTTTCCCGCTTAATGGCCAGAATCAGGGCCTCCACCTCTCCAGCTTGAAGAGAAGGCATGACCTGGTAATCCCACAACGCCTGCTCAATCGCGGGCACGGTCTGCTGCGCTTCAAATCCGATCATCGACCCCACCTTGCCAGGATCAGCCGCCGGCACCTTGAGAATCCGCGCAAAAACTGCCGGCCCGCCCAAACAAAGATGGCACGAGCGGGTCTTGGTCGGCAAGCGCCCCAAAGCAGCGGCCAGCGCCTCGGCATAAATGGGAATCAAGTCCGAGGTTTTTCCTGGGTCGAAGGCAATTCCCTCCTCACTTAAGCCCAGCACCACCGGTCGGCCTTTTCCATCGGGCCCGATTTCCAGCAACCGGACAGCCGAAGCTCCCAGATCCACGGCCAAAGTACGAGGAAAAGAAGCCATGCCGCCAGTACGTTTCCTTTAAGGCTTTTTCAACTGGGGGTAGCGTTTAAAATCCTTCGGCCAAAAAGGAGTTTCCGTGATCGGCAGAAGGGCTCCGGATATTTCTTGGGCATCCGCAGCTTTATGCCAATCCGGATCTTTTTTTCCACCTCGACCGCTTAACCCTTTATCCTTATCTCCCTGCAGGTCAAAAACTTCTTCCACCGGAGCCCCCCCATCGGTTGCCTCCACGCGCAGATTCATTTTTCGCCCGCTCCAATCGGTCTCCCCGTTGGCCTTTAAACCAGCGAAACGAAGACTGGAGGATGGAGGCAGAAACATGCCCGCATAGTGCTTGGATCCTTTGGGGACGTCCCGATAGGAGACCTCACCGGTCAGGACTACGAATTTTTCCGAGTCCTTAACTCCCCCCACTCCCTCCATCCCCTCATAGCCCTCAAGATAAAAACGAAACTTAAGATCCGGAGTGATTTTTTTTTCAGTGGAAAAAGGCACGTCAATCCGCAACCAACGCCCATCCTGAGATGACTTCGCCTCGGCTCCCGTGGGAACCGGTTTGCCCCCCGAGCCGACGGAATCAGGCACCGGCACCAACTCAATTTCCAAATCTTGAACCTTCCCGAAAGCGAAGTTGGGCTTTTGTTTTTCTTCACCCATCGCATCCGAAAAACCAAAACCAAATGCGCAGGCCAAGAGTACGATCCAAAAACGAATCATACTGTAATCTAGAATCCACCCCGAAAGGGTCAATGGAATAGGGCCTTAGGATGGGAAAACCAGGGAAAAACCGGGCCCATCTCCGCTAGGGGGAGGGCACATAGGCCAGGTTGGGCTGCAACCACTTTTCTATTTCCGCCCGGGAGGCGCCCTTGCGAGTCGCGTAGTCCTCCACCTGGTCTTTCCCGATGGCTCCGACCGCAAAATAACGAGCTTCCGGATGCCCAAAATAGAGTCCGCTCACCGAACTCGCCGGAGCCATGGCGCAACTCTCCGTCAACCGGATCCCTGTATTTTTTTCTGCCTCGAGTAGGGCCATCAGTCCCCGCTTTTCGGTGTGGTCGGGACAAGCCGGATAACCGGCTGCCGGCCGGATCCCCCGATATCTCTCCTCAATCAGATCCTCCTTGGAAAGATTCTCCTTCTTGCCAAATCCCCACGCCTGACGGGCGATCTCATGCATCTTTTCCGCAAAAGCCTCGGCACAACGATCCGCCAACGCCTTCAGGAGGATGGCCTGGTAATCGTCATGGCTCTTTTCCAGTTCCCGGGCCCATTCCTCCACCCCATGCCCCGCGGTCACCGCAAAAGCCCCGACATAATCTTTCTTTCCGCTGGAGGCAGGAGCCACGAAATCGGCAAGACAACGGTTGGGTTGACCATCGGTTCGGGCGGTCTGTTGCCGCAAGGCGTGAAGCCGCGCTTTTACTTTTTTCCGGCTATCATCCTCATAGAGCAAAATATCATCCCCTTCCGCGTTGGCGGGAAAGAAAGCCAACACTCCCCTCGCTCGGATCCTCTTCTCCCGCAGGACCTTTTTCAGAAGGACCTGAGCATCCTCATAAAGTTTGCGTGCCTCCGTTCCCACGACGGGGTCTTCAAAGATTTTGGGAAACCGCCCCCGCAATTCCCAAGCATGGAAAAACGGCGACCAATCGATGTACTCGACCAACTCCGCCAAGGGGAAGTCCTCATAAACCTGTAGCCCTAAAAATTCCGGCTTCTCTGGATCTTGGGACCAGTCGAACCGAGCGGCGTTTTTACGCGCCTCGGCGATGGACAGAAGCTTTTGTGCCGCCCGCCGGCTTGCAAAATCCTTCCGCGCCTTTTCCTGATCCTGCTGAACTTGCCGGACAAAACCCTGGCCTTTTTCTTTAGACAACAGCTGCTGGGCCACTCCGACCACCCGAGACGCATCGATGACGTGGACCACCGGTCCGGTGTACGCCGGGGCAATTTTCACGGCCGTGTGAGCGGCACTCGTCGTCGCCCCGCCAATGAGCAGCGGCAAGCCCATCTTTTCCCGCTCCATCTCTGCCGCCACCGTGACCATCTCATCCAGGGAGGGCGTGATGAGCCCGCTGAGCCCAATCACATCCACCCCATGGGTCTTGGCCTCAGCCAAAATCTTTTCGCACGGCACCATCACGCCCAGGTCGATCACCTCATAACCGTTGCAGGCCAACACCACCCCCACAATGTTCTTCCCGATGTCGTGCACATCCCCCTTCACGGTCGCCATAAGAATCTTACCCGCCCGAGACTTCGCTCCCGCGGCTTTTTCCTTTTCCATGTAAGGCGTCAGGTAGGCGACCGCTTTTTTCATGACCCGGGCACTTTTCACCACCTGAGGAAGGAACATTTTGCCTTCCCCGAAAAGATCGCCCACGTGCCGCATTCCCCCCATCAGCGGGCCCTCAATCACTTCCAAAGGACGTCCGTACTTTTTGCGCGCCTCCTCCGTATCCTCGTCGATATGATCCGTAATGCCTTTGAGTAAGGCATGCAAAAGCCGGTCCTCCACCGTCCCCCTTCTCCACGCCTCGTCCTTGACCACGGCTTTCCCCCCGGCCTTCACCGTCTCGGCAAACTCCAGCATACGCTCGGTGGCATCGGGACGCCGGTTCAGCAGTACATCCTCTACCCTTTCCTTAAGGTCTTTGGGAATTTCTTCATACACTGCCAACTGACCAGCGTTGACGATGGCCATGTCCAACCCTGCCTGAATGGCGTGATAAAGGAAACAGGAGTGCATCGCCTCCCGCACCGGATGGTTCCCGCGGAAAGAGAAAGAAATGTTGCTGACCCCCCCGCTCGTTTTACATCCGGGCAACGTCTGCTTGACCTCCCGGACCGCCTCAATGAACTCCACCGCATAACCGTTGTGCTCCTCGATCCCCGTGGCCACGGTTAGAATATTCACGTCGAAGATAATGTCCTCCGGCGCAAACCCCGCCTTCTCCGTCAAAAGCTGATAGGCCCGCCGACAGATCTCCACTTTCCTTTTCCGATCTGCGGCTTGCCCCTGTTCATCGAAGGCCATCACGATCACGGCCGCTCCGTAACGCCGGACTTTCCGGGCCTGCTCCAAAAAAGCCGCCTCGCCTTCCTTGAGACTGATGGAATTCACCACCGCTTTGCCCTGCACGCACTGGAGTCCGGCTTCGAGCACGGACCACTTCGAACTGTCTAGGACCAGGGGAACCCGGGAAATCTCCGGCTCGCTCCCGACAAGATTGAGGAATCGAGTCATGCTGGCCTCTCCATCCAGCAGCGCCTCGTCGAAATTGATGTCGATCAAGTTGGCGCCCGCCTCCACCTGTTGCCGGGCTACGGCGACCGCTTCGTCAAATTTTTCCTCCTTGATTAAAGAGGCAAATTTTGGGGATCCCGTGACGTTGGTCCGCTCCCCGATCGAAGTGAAGGATCCTCCCGTCCCGATGGTATAGGGCTCCAAACCGCTCAGCACGGTAGCCGGAGGCGGAGGTTGGGCCACCCGAGGCGGCAAACCGCGCACGCTTTGACCAATGGCCGCGATGTGCTCGGGAGTGGTTCCGCAACAACCGCCGACCAAATTGAGAAATCCGGCTTGGCCGAATTCCCGTAACACTTCCGCCATCTGTTCCGGAGTCTCATCGTACCCGCCGAAGGCGTTGGGGAGGCCGGCATTCGGATAACAGCTGACAAAGCAGTCCGCCACTTTGGCTAGGGCCGCCATGTAGGGCCGCATCTCCTTGGGACCAAGAGCACAGTTGATCCCCACGCTGAAAGGGCGGGCGTGCCGGATGGAATGCCAGAAGGCCTCCGTGGTCTGACCGGAGAGTGTTCGGCCCGAAGCATCCGTGATCGTCACTGAGATCATGACCGGCAGACGAAAGCCGATCTCATCAAAAATCTCCTCCATGGCCCAGAGGGCAGCCTTGAGGTTGAGGGTGTCAAAGGTGGTTTCGGGCAGAAGTAAATCAACCCCTCCCTCAATCAGCGCCCGCACTTGTTCCCCATAGGA
>JBEANM010000022.1:0-9358 GCA_041165425.1 Verrucomicrobiota bacterium | reverse complement strand
CAGAACCCGAACCGTGCCCGCTTTTCCCGAAGTCAGCCGGAAAAAGCGTTGCGGCCCATCCCGCCAAAACCAGAACAACAGGGGCACCAACACCAGGGCCACCACGAGCTGCACCCGCCCGAAAATCCTGGGAGAAGTGAACATCCCGGGTACGACCGCCTCCACCGCCGCTCTGACTCCGGGGAAGAAAATGGCCGTCAGCACGACCCACAGGCCGAAAAATCCCGCCAACCCTTTCCATCCTTGGCTCATAGTCTCATGCTGTCCCACCTGGGGGATGCATCAAATCCCTTTCTCCATCCGCCAACACCGGTTGCCCTCGAATAGCCGGAGGCGTTAAGATTACCCCTTATGCCTGAGGCCAAGGCCATCGCCCCATTGGAGTTTGAGAAGCCCCTCGCCGAGTTCGAAAAACGGCTCGAGGAGCTGCGCAAACTCACCGGAAAACAGAAAATTGAGGCCAGTAGTGAGATTTCCTCTTTGGAACGAAAGCTCGAGGAGGCCCGGCGGGAGATTTACGGGAAACTTGGCCCATGGCAACGGGTTCAGATTGTTCGCCATCCCCAGCGCCCTTACCTCCTCGACTACCTCCGCCTCGGGGCGACCGAGGTGGTGGAGCTGGGCGGCGACCGCGCCTTCGGGGACGATCACGCCCTCATCGGCGGCTTCGCCATGGTCGGCAAACAAAAGGTGGTTTTCCTCGGCCACCAGAAGGGTCGCGACACCAAGGAAAACCTGATGCGTAACTTTGGCTGCGCCCATCCGGAAGGCTACCGCAAAGCCCTCCGGCTGATGCGCCTGGCTGACCGTTTCGGCCTGCCCATCGTGAGCTTCATCGACACTCCCGGTGCCTTTCCCGGCGTGCCCAGCGAGGAGCGGCACATCGCCGAGGCGATTGCCGTCAACATCCGCGAGATGTTCAATTTCCGGGTGCCGATTGTCGCCGTGGTGATCGGCGAGGGTGGCAGCGGTGGCGCGCTTGGTATCGGCGTGGCCGACCGGGTTCTCATTCTGGAAAATGCCTACTACTCCGTCATCTCGCCGGAAGGCTGCGCCAGCATCCTCTGGAAAGATCGGGCCTTTGCCCCCCAGGCGGCAGAAGCCCTCCGGATTTCCGCCCAGGATTTGCTCGATCTGAAGCTGGTCGACGAGATTGTACCCGAGCCCGAGGGCGGGGCCCACCGGGACTGGGAGAGCACGGTCAAGGCCTGCATGGAGAAAGTCTCGCGCCACTTGGCTGAACTGGGTCAACTCTCCCCCGAAAAACTTCTTCAAGGCCGACAGGCTCGCTATCGAGCCATCGGTTCAGTGCTGGAAAACTAAAGGGTAAGTTTGTTTTCGACTGCCTCAGGCCTTAACCCCCACCCCTTGCCAAACTCCGCTGTCCGAGGTCTCAGCCTTCTTCGCCAATCTTCCCCAGCTCGTCCTTGATCCTGGCTGCTTCTTCGAACTGCTCCTTTTTCACGGCCACATCCAGATCGTCCTGCAGACGCTTTTTGCGGAGCTTGCGAAAACTCTTGGGCACCTTGCCGGCATGCCGCGTTCCCTTTTGGCAATCGTTCAGCACATCCTGCAGCAGTTCCGCAAAGACGCCGTAGCACTCCCCGCAACCCAGCCGGCCGGTTTTACGGACATCCTCCGAAGTGAAGCCACAGCTGGGACAACGGTTGGAGACCGCCGGGGTGGGGCTGGGGATCAGCAGACTTTTGGCGGAGATCTCCTTGATCTCATTCTCCACCGCCGCGGCCGGATCTTCCTTCCCCTTGCTGGCGGCCACTTTTGAGACGGCCGCCCAGATATCGAAATCCACCAAATCCTTCTGCGAAAGCTGGGGGATGCACTTTTCGCAGACGTGCACGTCGATAGACTTGCCGTTCACCAGCTTGCTCAGGTGACACGTCGCCTGGTTGCCCGGGCAGAAGGTGCACTCCATAACCTTTAGTTAACCATGACTGCGCCGTTTCGCAAACCGCCCGCCGCCCCGCCCTTCTGGGTGACGGAGAAAATCTGGAAAGAGATCGAGGCCACCGGTACCGACACCTTTCTCGCCGCCTGGTCTCCCTCCCTTCGCCTGGAACGTTGGGGTACGACCCTGCGAGCGCTCGCCACCCAACCCCATCCACCCTCCTGCGACGAACTCCTGTTGAAGCCTCCCCCCGGTTTTCCCTGGAAAGCCGACCGGGTCCTCTGGCAAATGGAGGGAGAACGCACGGCCCGACACCTAAGCGGTGAGGGTTGGACTTCCGAGGTGCAGGAGTTGGGCCTGCACTACGGTATTGATCTCACCCCAGGCACCGCCCCCGGCCTTTTTCCCGACCAAAGGGAAAACCGTGCCCTCCTCCGTTCCCGCCGTCCCGTTTCCCTGCTCAACCTCTTTGCCCACACTTGCGCCTTCGGTGTCTTGGCTGGCTCCGTTGGGGCCACCACCCTGAATATCGACACCTCGGCCCGCGCCCTCGAACGGGGTCGCGAGAACTTTCGCCGTAACCAACTGGAAGAAAAAGACCATCGCTTTTGGAAAGAGGACGTGCGGAAGGCCCTGCCCCGTCTGCACCGCCGCGGGGAAACTTTTGATGCCATCATCCTGGATCCCCCCACCTTTGCCCATGGAGGCCGTGGCCGTGCCTTTCGCATCGAAAAGGAAATCGAACCTATGCTGACCGCCTGCCTCCAGCTTTTACGGCCAGCAGGTGTCCTGTTGGTCTCGATCAACGAATCCCACACCGCCTTGGGGGATCTGGAACGGCAAATTCACCCCCTCCTGCACCGCGCCAAAATTCCCGCCCGGCTGGAACCCTCCCGCCGTCCCCCGGAAGTTCCGGCCGTCCGCATGCCAGCCGGGGTTTGGGTGTTTCGGGAGGATTGACACCCCGCCGTTCGGGCCGATTTTGAAAGCGCGTGAACGGCCTCCAGTCCCTCGCCTCAACCGCCCTGAATCTCTTCCGGGAATTTGTCCCGGGAAATCCCGATGCTGCCCGCTTCTGGCTCGAAACCGGGTCTGGGGTTCTTTCCCTTCTGGTCGTGCTGGGACTCCTTCTCCGCTTTTTTGGTTCAGAAAATAGCCGCCCGGGACTGGTACTGGTCGCCGGGATTCTTGGACTTCTCCTCTTGGCCGGAGGGGCAGCTGCGGTCGAACTCTACGCCCTCCCAGCTCTTCCACCTACCGCCACGGGAATCGTCGATGCCGTGTCCGCTTGGGTGGCCGCCAAGTTTGGTCATGCGGCCTGGCCGGCCCGAGCCGTGCTTCTTAGTGCTGGCCTCACCATCAGCCTTCTTTTTCTGGTCTCACCGCTGACGCGGATGACTTTCAAGGTCCCGGGGTTTCTGGCGTTAGTCGCGTGGCTAGCCGCCCTCGCAACTGCCTGGACCATTCCTGCCGCCATCCGCACGAGTCTTTCTTCCAAGCCCCCAATTCAGTCGGCTGAACCTAGGTAGGCTCCTTGCGTCGCCAGTAGCCTAACCCTTTCCAACAAAAAACTAATCGCCCAGCGCGCTCTCCAAATCCGCCCGCACGCGGTCCAGCTCCGCAACCTGCGAACTTTTGGGCGCGGCCACGGCCGGTCCAATCACCACCCGCCAAACCGCCCCAGGCTGGGGGATCTGAAAACGATCCCAAGACGGCAACTCCCAAAAACGACTGTAGTGGACGGTCACTGGATAAATCGCTCGCCCGCTGCCCGCCGCCAAGGCCAGCACCCCATCCTGCACCTTGGCCCGAGGCCCGCGTGGGCCGTCGGGAGTGATGCCGATGTCCCGGGCTTGGGGTCGCTCAAGTTCCCGCAACAGCTCCCGCAACGCATCGCTTCCTCCTTTGGAGCTCGATCCCCGGGCACCTTCGATTCCAAACCGGTTCATGATCCGGGTGATCAGCTCCCCATCCCGGCTACGGCTTACCATCATCAACATTCTTCTCCCCGGGCACAGACGCTCATAAATGTAAGGCATCATCAGAATCCGGTTGTGCCAAAAGGCCCAGATCCTCGGCTCAGCGGGATCGCGCGTCAGCAGCCCCTGGGGATCCTCCAACCGAAAACGAAGGGTCAAAGCCAACGCGCGCATCAAGCCGGCAATCAGGGGCGGACTGCTCTCCGCCAAAATCTGCTTTAGCCTTTTTCTCACGCGAACGGCCTCCGGTTCCACCACCGGGTGATCGAGCGCCACGGCGTTTCCCGAACCAGCTCCCGGATCAACTCCTCGGTGGAAGCCGCCCTTTCCTCCTGCACCCGCCCGAGCAGAATTAGAGAGGGGATCATGATGAGGGCAATGACAGTGTAGAGAATCACGAAGCCGTTCAGCTGTATTTCCGTGCCGATCCGAAACCCCGCCAGCATGTCGGTAAGCAACCCCCAGCCCAACGGTGACAGCCCGGCCGTCAGGCTTCCCGCCACGCTGAACAGGGCAAAAAAGTGACTCCTTCCCATAGCCGGCACAATACCCATGAGGAGCCGCAAATGCGCGCTGCTATACAGGGCGAGCCCAATGCCAGCCGTCGCCTGTTGCAGGACAAAAGTCCCCCAGGTGAACGGCAAAAGATGAGCCGCCACTGCCCCCCAGCCTAGCCAGTGAATCCCCATCACCACCGCCGCCAGAAACAACACCGGACGGCTCCCCATTCGATCCAGCCAACGACCCGCCCGCAGGGAGGTCAGGACAAAGACCGTGCCCCACATGAGGTGCAGGACCATGAACAAAGAATCGGAGCAGTTAAATTGATCGCGGGCAAAAGGAACGAAAAACAACCCTCCCCCGGACATCGCCAGCATCACCACGGCATGAAACAGCACCAACTGCCGAAACGGCGGATGTCCCAACATGGCCTTCCAGGGAACTTCCTCGGAGCTACCCGCTCCCGTTGTGGGTGCGTCGGGAATTTTGCGCAAAAACCAGAGGGAAGCCATCGCCAACCCCAGACTGGCGCCAAACAACAGACCAAAGGAGGAAGGTTCGTCCGTGTGATTCAAATACCATGCGGTCAGGGCCACCGTGAGCAGCAGGGCGGCCTGGGATGCCGCTTGGTCCAGCGCGAGAAAACGACCCCGGACCGGCTCCGGGACGATGGCACTAATCCAAGGCAAATATCCGCTCAGGGAAATTCCCCGAATGGTGTTAAAAAGGAAGAGCAGGAACAACATGAGGGCCTGCCGGGAAAAGTTGTCGATCGAAAGAGGCAGGACCGCGACCAGCACCAATCCAGCAATCAGCACACTGCGAGAGGTCCAACCCCGCAGGACAAAATTACGGTACCCGATCCTTTCCACGAACCGGGCGGCGGGGATCTGAAAAATGTTGAGAAGCGCGGCAAGACACGCCAACACACCCAGCACCGTGGCGGACGCACCCAACTTTTTGAAATACAGCATCATGGGCAGACCCATCACCAGATAGAACGAGCTGGTGTTAAAAACCTGAAACAGGAACGCGTTCAGGAGGGGCCCGCGAACGAGCCCACCGTCTTTCATGCGCCGGAATCCCGCGGCCGCAGCAGCGGGAAGAAAATTACCTCACGGATCGAATCCACTCCGGAAAGCAGCATCGCCAACCGATCCACGCCGAGACCCAGCCCGCCCGCCGGCGGCATCCCGCTTTCCAGAGCCTCCAGGAACTCATGGTCGACTTTCTGGGTGTGCTCGCCCACTTGGTGGCGGAACCGCTCAGCCTGCAGAATGGGATCATTCAGCTCGGAGTAGCCCGGCGAGATTTCCTGCCGCCCGAAAATCAGCTCATACACGTCCACCACGGTCGGATCCTCGCGGTTCAAGCGGGCCAACGGCACCAGTTCTGCCGGCAGATGGGTGATAAACACCGGGTGGACCGCCTCCGCCTCCACTTTCTTTTCAAAAACCTTCTGGGTGATCTCAAGGGCGGAGAGATTCGGCTCTAACTCCACCCCCATGGCCACCGCCTTTTTCTCCATCGCTTCCCGCGCCAGCCCGAACCAGTCGGCCCCCGCCACTTCCGCGACCGCCTCCCGGTATTTTTTCCGGGGCCAGGGCGGGGTTAGATCCAAGGTGCTCCCGTCGGACTGTGAAATCTTCGTGCCTCCGGTCAGTTCCCTCGCGGCCCCCACAATCATCTCCTCCACCAGCGAGGCCATCCCCTGAAAATCGGAGTAGGCCCAATAGGCCTCCAGCATGGTGAACTCGGGATTATGCCTTCGTGAAATGCCCTCGTTGCGAAAGTTGCGGTTGATCTCAAACACTTTTTCCAACCCGCCCACCAGCAGCCGCTTAAGGTAAAGTTCCGGCGCGATGCGCAGATAAAGATCAAGGCCCAGAGCGTGGTGCTTGGTTTTGAATGGTTCGGCCGCCGCTCCCCCGGCAACGGTCTGCATCATCGGCGTCTCCACTTCCGTGAATCCCCGGTTGGTCAAAAAATCCCGCAGATACCGGACCAACCGGACCCGAAGATCCAGTGCCTTGCGGGAGGCTTCGTTCGAAATGAGATCCAGATGGCGCTGCCGGTGCCGCGTTTCCGTATCCACCAGCCCATGCCACTTGTCCGGCAAAGGCGCGAGGGCCTTGGTCAGCAGGGTGAAGGTGTCCACGCGGATCGATTTTTCGCCCGTCTTGGTCAGAAAGAGCGTTCCTTCCACCCCAAGGATGTCTCCCAGATCCAAAAGCTCAAAAATCGCTCGCTCTTTTTCCGGCAGGGACGGTTTCTGGATATAAATCTGCAGCCGACCGGCCCGGTCCTGCAGATGGAGAAATTGGCTCTTACCCATGTCCCGATGGGAAACGATGCGCCCGGCCATCCGGACCTTTCTTCCCTCCTCCCAGTTGCCCCGGATTTGCTCGGAACTTAAGGTATCGGGAAACAGCCCTCCAAAGGGATCCACGCCGAGTTCCCGCAGCTTGGCCAGCTTCTCCCGGCGCACGGCCACTAGGGCTGATCTTTCCTCGTTCATAAAGACGAGGTTCTACCCGATTCCGCCTCCCCTGGGTAGGTCAGACTCAAGCTTCCTCTTAAACCTAAACGTAAACCCAAACGAACAACTCTCGGCTCTGGGATTCTGCTTTAACCCACCAACTCCGGATACGCCCCTTGCGCCACTTGCTGCAGCCGTTGGTGGATCTGCTCCCCGGAATCCATGGACAGAAGTTCCTGGGTGAGATTTTGACATTCGCCATAATGCAGACACTGCACCGCCTTCTTCACCCGCGGCACGGCCACGGAGCCCATACTCAACTCATCCACCCCCAATCCCACCAGCACCGGAGTCATCACCACATCGGCCGCCATCTCCCCGCAAACGCCGACCCAGATGTTATGCCGCCGGGCCGCTTCCACCACCATCCGGATCAGGCTGAGCACGGCGGGATGGGTTGGCTGGTAAAGCTTTGCCACCCTCTCATTCGTCCGGTCCGCCGCCAGGGTGTACTGGGTGAGATCGTTCGTGCCGATGCTGAAAAACTGCACCAGCGGAGCCAGTCGGTCGACGATCAGAGCCGCCGACGGCACCTCGATCATCGCGCCCGTCTCCACCTCCGCGGCCGCCGGAATTCCGGCCGCCCGCAGCTCCTCCCTCGCCTCTCCCAGGATCGCCAAGGCGGCAGATAACTCCTCCCGCGTGGCAATCATAGGAAACATCACGCGAACTTTACCGCCGGGGTTGGAGCGGCAGATCGCGCGCAGTTGCACCTTGAAGACATCCGGCTTCTCCAGGCAGTACCGGATGGCTCTCCAACCCAGAAAAGGATTCTGCTCGGGATCCAGCCCCAGATGCGTCGGCAGCTTGTCTCCCCCCAAGTCGAGCGTCCGGATGATCGCCAAATGCGGACGGGAGGCCTCCACCACCTGACGGTAAATATTGGTCTGTTCGTCCTCTCCCGGAAAATGGACGCGGTTCAGAAAGAGAAATTCCGTCCGGTAGAGTCCGATCCCCTCCGCCCCGCTCTCCGCAATCAGCGGCAGATCCTCGGGGAGCTCTACGTTGGCGGAGAGAATGATCTTCCGTCCGTCCTTGGTTGTCCCCGGGGTGTCCCGCAGGGCCTCCAGGCTGACTTCCACCTCATGGCGCCGCTTTTCAATCTGCCCGTATTCGTAGCGGGTCTGCTCGGTGGGATGGACAATGAGCAAGCCGGCATACCCGTCCAGAATGACCTGGGCGCCGGATTCACATTTTGTCAGGACTTCATGCAACCCGACCACCGCCGGGATGTTGAGGGACCGGGCCATGATCGCCGTGTGCGAGGTGACGCTGCCCGCCTCGGTGGCAAAACCCAGGGCGAGTTGGCGGTTCAGGAGAGCGGTGTCGGACGGCGTGAGGTCGTGCGCCAGGATCACGCTGGGCTCGTCCAAGGCATAGAGATCGGTCAGCTTCCGCCCGAGCAGGTTGTGCACGACCCGCCGCCCCACATCCAGAATGTCCGCCGCCCTTTCCCGCAGGTAGGGATCTTCCACCTCTTTCATGCTTTGGGCGTAGGCCCGAATCACGTGCTGGTAGACGCTTTCCACGCAAACCTTCCGGAGTTCCAACTGTCGCCGGACCGCGGCGGCGATGGTGCTATCCGCCGCCACCATCAGGTGGGCCTCGAAAATATCCGTCTGCTGTTCGCCTAGGGAATGGGCCAGCTGCTCGCGGATTTTTTGGATCTGTTCCCGGGTTTTGAGCAGGCCCGCCTCCAGTCGCCGCATTTCATCCTCAATCTGCTCGCTCCCGATCGGCGTCGGGTGAATCCGGACTTCCTCTTCCCGGCTGAAGACCGCGAGCCTCCCGCTGACGACCCCCGGGGAGGCAGGAATCCCCGTGAGGCGCAGTTCCGTCCCGTGACTGGGATTTTCGGATTCGCTCACGGACGGGAATTCTCTCCCCCGGGCCTACTCCTCGTCGAACTTTCTTTCCACCAACTGCCGCAGCGCCAGCACCGCCTCCTCAGCTCCGGGACCCGAGGCGACAATGCGGATCCGGGACCCCATCCCCGCGGCCAGCATCATCAGGCCCATGATGCTCTTGCCGTTGATGGTTTCCCCGTCTTTCTCCACATGAATCTCGCATTTATGCCGGTTGGCCTCACGGACAAACATCGCCGCCGGACGGGCATGCAATCCCAACCGGTTTTGAATCACCGCCTCATGCCCATGCTTGGCTCCTTCGGGGGCAGGCATGATCAGCGGTCCTTGAGGTTAAGCCGGGTCAGCAGCTTTTCGTTAAACTCCATCGCCGAAAACTGACCCATGGTCTTCATCTTCTGGTCGAGCGCGGCCACCTGCACCAACCCGGCCAGATCCCGACCCGGCCGGATGGGAATTTTCACATGGGGAATCTTGAGCCCCAGAATCTCGTAGTACTGCTGATCCAGGCCGGTTCGTTCAATTTCCCCCACTTTTTCCCATTCCATCAGGGTCACCACGAGATCCA
>JBEANM010000021.1:0-10605 GCA_041165425.1 Verrucomicrobiota bacterium | reverse complement strand
CGATTGAGTCTCGCCCTGCCGGGTGCTGTTGATAAAATGACTGACCGACCACGTTTTTCCATGGAACCGACCAATGTCATCACCCTCGTGGTTTTCCTGACCATCCAGATCGCCGTCTACCGCATTTGCGTCCGGCGCATCCGACAGATTGAGACCGGCCCCGGTGACTCCACCCTCAAACTCCGCCTCCTTGAGAACGAGGACAACCTCTTCGATTCCGGTCTTTATGTCGGCATTGGCGGCACCGCTATCGCCCTCGTCCTTCAGGTTCTGGGCGTGATCCAGCCCAGTCTCCTTGCGGCCTACTCCTCCAACCTTTTCGGCATCACCTGCGTCGCCGTTATCAAGATCTTCCACGTCCGCGCCTGCAAACAGCGGCTGCTGCTTCCCCCCGTCAAAACCTGAAGGGATAGCCCCGGGCCCGATCTCCGCCCGCCACCGTGAACAAGACCCTCCTCCTCATTCTCTGCGACTTCCTGCTTCTCAACCTCCTCGCCCTCACCCGGTGGGACAAGCCAGAGACCCCGCCCCCCGCCCCCGTCACCGCCCGGGCCGTCTCCCCCCAGGAGGATGTCGTCGCCGCCCTTCGTCTTTCGTTGGAGGACGAGAAATCCAACCGCGAGAAACTCGCCCGCGACCTCGCCACCAGCCAGGACGAGTCCCGCTCCCGCGCCGCCGTGCTCGATCAGGCGCGCGCCCGCACCACCGAACTTTCTGAGCGCCTTCAGAAAACCGAGCAGGAGGCCGCCCGGTTGGCCCAACAGGCCCAAACCGAGGCGGAACGCACCCGCGCCGCTCTCGAGGCCGCCAAGGCCGAGGCGGAAATGCTGCGTCAGACCAAGGAAAAGCTGCGCACCGAGACCGACGCCCTCCGCTCTCAACTCACCGTCGCCGAAGTGCAAGCCAAGTCCGCCGAGGAAAAGGTAAAACTCACTACCGCCACTCTTCGTCAGGCGGAGGAGGAGAAGAAAAAACTTCTCGAACAAAACCAGTCTCTCTCCCAAGGCGTGACCCAGCTGGCCGAAAAATCCGGCCAGATGACCAAGGAGATCCGGGAATATCGCCCCGTCGCTCCCAACGCCCTTTACTCCGACTATCTCAGTCGCCGCGCCACCGTTCGTCTCATGGCCGAACGCCCCTCCGTCCAGAACCAGCGCGTCCGCCGCACGGAATCCCGCGCCATCCTGCTTACCGACGGCCGCCGCACCGCCGCCCTCGTGCCGCTCGCCGAGACGCCTTTCCGGTTGGGCGATGCCGAAGGTTCCTGGGACTCGGTGACCGGCACCCTCATCCTGCCGCCCCCATCCAATTTCCCCAAACCCCTCCCTTCCCTCGAGACCCTCAAAGGATCGGATCCCCGTCTCCTTCTCGCCCCGGTGGAGCTTTCCCTCGTCGAAAAACATCCGGAGCTGGCCTACCGCATCGCCGCAGATCCCTTCCGATTCCCTAAAGCCCTGCTCATTTCCCCTTCCGGCAAGGGATACGGCGAGTGCTCCTTTAAGCTGGAGCCCTCCTTCCCCGGCTACCTGGAGATGGACTCCCGCTTCCTTAACCGCCTCCAAGGTGAATACGCTCCTGAAGCCGGCGACCTCGTCCTGTCCCTCAACGGCGAATTCCTCGGTGTCATGGTCAACGACCAGTTCTGCGCGCTGGTGCCCTCGCTCGAAGCCGGCCCCGCCCTGCCCCTCGACGCCAAGGGAGCCTCCCGCGGAGTGGGAGAAACCCTCGCCACCCTCAAAAGAAAGGCCTCCGCCCTCGATTCCCGCCTCCAGTAAATATTCAGTGGCACCCAATATCTGTTCTTCCCACCTGCCACCCTTCGCCTACAAAAAAATTCGAAACTTGAATGCCCAGACCCTGACCTTCGAGAACGCTCACGCCCTTTCGGAACTCTACGCGGCCGACGAGACCCTCCTGCGCGAGACCGAGTCCGCCCTAGGGGTCAAACTCACCGCCCGGGACGCCCAGCTCAAGATCGACGGGGCCAACGGCTCGGTCACCTCCGCCCAGGAACTATTCCGACAGCTGCACCTCGCCCACCAGCACGGCCTCCGCATCCGCCGCCACGAATTTCTCTACGCCCTAAAGGCCGTCCAGCGGGGTGAGGGCAAACAGCTCGAGAGCATCTGGTCCACCCGCATCCAGGTTTCCGGCAAGAAACCGGTCATCATCCCCAAGACCTTTCTCCAAAAAGCCTACGTGGATGAGATCCGCCGGAACGATCTCGTCTTCGGCCTCGGTCCCGCCGGCACCGGTAAAACCTACCTCGCCATGGCGATGGCCGTCTCCTACCTCAAGACGGACAAGATCAACCGGATCATTCTCACCCGCCCCGCGGTTGAAGCCGGCGAGGCCCTCGGCTTCCTGCCCGGCGATCTGCAGGAGAAAATCTTCCCCTACCTCCGCCCACTCTACGACGCTCTCTACGACATGCTCGATGTCGAGGAGATCCAGAAGTTGATGGATAAAGGCATTCTGGAAATCGCCCCGCTCGCCTACATGCGGGGTCGCACCCTGACCGGCGCCTTTGTCATCCTCGACGAGGGCCAGAACGCCACCACCGAACAGATGTTCATGTTCCTTACCCGCCTCGGGCCGGACTCCAAATGTATCGTCACGGGCGATCCCACCCAGGTCGACCTGCCCCATCATCGCAAATCCGGCCTCGTCGAGGCCGTCCAGGCTCTCGCCAATGTCGACGGGGTCGGTTTCGTCCGCTTTGAGGACACGGATGTCATCCGCCACGAGCTCGTCGGGAAAATTGTGCGCGCCTACAAAGAACACCGGGGCGTCCGCCAGACCAGCCTCACCCTGTGAGCCGGACGGCACCGCTCCTGGGGCGGGCCGTGACGGAAAACCGGCTCGAATCCGACACCCGCATCCGTTCAGTCCTTTTCGCTCTCGCCGCCGCTTTCACCTACGGACTTTCCCTGCTCACTCCGGCAGCCCACAGCCCGGCCGCCTGGATCGCGGTTTTCTTCACCGCCTTGGTCCTGCCCCTCATTCTTTCCCTGGTTCTTCCGGAAGCTTTTGTGCGGAACCGTCTGCTGGGTCTCTTCCTGCTCACGCTCATCGGCAATTTCGCTTTTATTCTTCTTCTGCTGCGAATGGCTCCGCACTACGCCCTCGGGGCGGGAACCTATCTTCTTCCCCCGGCCTTGGCCGCCCTCACGCTCACTGCCTTGGTCGGCCCGCGCGCCGGTGCCCTCTTGGTCGTGCTGGCAGGATTGGCGGAACTGTTTCTTCTGCGCCCGGACCATCGTTATCTCGTCGCTTCCATCACCACCGGCCTTGGAGCCGTCATCCTCTCCCGCCACCTTTATCGACGGTCGGATCTGATCAAAGCCGGCGCCGGCATCGGTCTGGTCGCACTCTTTTCCACCGTGCTCGGAGCCGGTCTCTCCTTCACCGTGACTTGGGAGGTGATCCTGACCGAGGCGGTCTCCGCCGCGGCCATCGGTCTGCTCGGGGCTATCATCGTTGGCGCCCTCCTCCCCCTTCTCGAATCCATCTTCGATCGCACCAGCGATCTGTCCTGGCTCGAGCTAACCAGCCTCGAACGGCCCATTCTTCGCCGCCTGGCGGTGGAAGCCCCCGGCACGTACCTTCACAGCGTCCTCGTCGGCCATCTGGCCGAAGCCACCGCCGCGGCCTCCCAAGCCGCCAATCCCCGCGCCTGCCGCGCTATGGCCCTGTTTCATGACATTGGAAAATTGAAGAACCCGGAATACTTCACGGAAAACTTCACCACCGCCCATCCCGATCCCCATGGCCCCCTTCCGCCTTCGATGAGCGCGCTGATTATCCTGGCCCACGTGAAGGACGGCGTCGCCCTCGCCCGCCAGCACCGCCTTCCCCGCCGCATCCGCGATGCGATCCGGGAACATCACGGCCGGAGCCTCGTCTGGTACTTCTACCAGCGCGCACTGCAGCAGGAGAAGGACGCCCGCTCGGGCGGAAAAATTCTCCGGCTGCGCGAGGAGGACATTCCCGAGGTAGACGAATCCTCCTTCCGCTATCCCGGCCCTCACCCCCAGTCCCCCGAGACCGCCATCCTTTCCCTGGCCGATGCCGCCGAATCTGCCTCCCGGGCTCTGGAAAAACCCGCTCCCGGCGACGCCACCAAACTGGTCGACCAGCTTTTTCACGAGCGGGAAAAAGAAGGCCACTGGTCCGAATGCGGCCTCACCGCCTCCCAATGGCAGGCTGCCCGCAAAGCCCTTGCCGAGGGCGTGGAAAACCTGCTTCGTCCCCGCATCCGTTACCCCAAGGACCGCCGTGGCTCCAAAAAAACCGACCATCCGGTGGATCAACCGTCAAAGACGGCATCCGCCGAACCTCGCCTACCTTCGTCGTAGGGTGGATGCGGCCCTGCGCCGCCTACCCGCCGCCCGGCTTCGCCGCCTGCCGGCGGAGCTCGGCGTTATCTTGGTCTCCGCCCGGGAAAGCGGCCGGCTTCATGACCGCCATTTGGGCGACCCCACCCCCGCCGATGTTCTCGCCTTCCCCCACGGTGAAATCGTGGTCTGCCCCGATGTGGCCGCCCAACTACGCCAAGGCCACGGCCTCAGCCTCCGCGATGAACTTTTGACTTATATTCTCCACGGCATTCTTCACCTCGCCGGCCTTCGCGACTCCTCGCGATCCGGCGCCCTCAAAATGCGCCGGCTGCAAGCACGTTTGCGCAAAAGCCCGTAGGGCCCACTGGGAAGTAATTGACCTCGTAAGCACCTCCGAGGTGAAATTTCTTAAAATACTATTTGTCAACCAATTGCGAAACTTGCCGGAAAGGCTCGGCCGAGAGACGGGTGGCACCACTAAAGGGCCGCTCGAAGATCAAAATCAAGCCGATGATCATCCCCAAACAGCCATAATATCCTCCCAAGGTCACTTTTCTTCGCGGGGTCATCTTCGATTCGGTTGTCATCAGACACTCGAAAACCATCATCAAGCCAATCACGATCCAGAATAACGAGGCCGTGGAGGATTGGGCTTTTTGCAACCTCGCCTGCCGCAGATCTTCCAGCTGGTTCAGCCCGGCCCAGACCTCGTTTCCGTCTCCTGCCCGATTATTTAAGGCCCTCGATTTCACCAAGGCTCGCAACTCCGCCAAAATCTCGTCCGCCCGCACGGAAAGTGCCGGAGGTTGGCCGCCGAGTGTCTTCCACTCATCCTCCGCGATCGCTCCGGCATAATCCCGCAGCAGCTCCCGCTCCCGCCGCGCCAACGATGAGGAGTCAATTTCCAGAACACGATGCAGCTGCTTAATCTCCCCGGCTTCCCGCGCTGCCTCCGCATTCATCCGGACAAACTTCTCGCGCACATCGTTCAGGGTCAGCGCCAATAAAAATACGAGAAAGGCCCGTAACCCCCGCTGGGTCCGGTCCACTAACCGCGTCTCTGGCTCATTGGCCATGCGCCCGAAGAACCGCTGCCCCAGCTTGGGCAGAAGCAGCCCCAGAGCGGCAAATAGGCCGAAAAAAAGAACCACAATGACCAGATCTGGCAGGGACCAGAGAAAATCAGGAATCATGCCGGAGTCATTATGCGGACGATAACCTTCCCAAGGCAACGCCGCCGGTGGCATCGCCCGGGCCGTAACTTCCGGATTTCCCCTTTCGCGAAACTAACGTTCGCGGCGTAGCCAGTAGTTCGTGGTGTCCACTTCATTGGGATTCACCGCCTTGACTGTGCGCGGGATCTCAAAGGTCCGCTCCACCCTGGCAAAAATCTCCGAAACTGGATCCCCATCCTCGTCGATCAGCTCCACCACCAACCGATGCCGCCCTTCGGAAAGCCCGCTCCAGGCGTAAGGATCCCCCGTGGATAAAATTGTCTCCACCCCATCCAACCGGAACCTCACCCGGTACCCATCCGGGGCCAGAGTCACATTGTGCACCCGAAAATCCAGCCACACTCTTCCCTCCGGATCGGGAAAGGCCGTGCCGTCCAAGGGCAGGTTCACCGTCAGGTAAGGATGATCGGGAGGTTGAAAATTGGAAAAGTCTTTGCGGCGCACGTAAAAATTTACCCGGGCACTGGCTTCCGGATCGGCCAACATTTTGCCGTCTGGCTTCACCGCCCACACCCGCAGGACATGGGCCCCCGGAGCCAGCCCGCGCAGGACCACCGGCTTCAGCTCATTGGCGTGTTCGATCGGCGATCCGTTGTCCAGCATCACGTGCAGTCGGTTCCCCCCCTCACCGATCGCATAGTTTTCCGCCCGCACAAAGACATCCACGGTTTCCCAAGGCATCACCTCGCCCTCCTGCGGCGATTCGACGACCACGTGCACCGGTTGCCCGGCATGGATCGGTACCCCCGTGTGGGTCGGTGGCTTCACGGCACGCTCCGCCTTTCGCACCGGTTCGACGTGGGGCTCGGCCGACCGCACCTCCTCCGGCACCGGTTCCGCCCGCCGCACGACTTCCTCCCCGGTCTGTCCCCGGAGAAGCCCGGCCGGGACCATGAGAGCCAGGCCCAAAAGGGGAAACGTCGCCTTCATTCTCGTGGTTCCGCAATCTTCATTAGCCCTTAAGCTTTTCCCCATCATGCCCGCCCTGCAACTCCCCGTTCCACTGGATCTCGCCGCCACCCTGCTGGGAGGGCAGTCCTTTTGCTGGAATGAGACGGCCCCGGGAGAGTTCCGCGGTTGGATCCGGAGTCAGCCCGTCACCCTTTCGGTCCGGCACGGCCGTCTCCTGTGGAACAATCCCCTCCTCCCTACCTCCGCCCTCCAACACTATTTCTGCCTCGACCTCGATCTCGACCCCCTCCTGCGCTCCGGCTCCGGAAAAGATCCGTGGCTGCCTCAGGCTCGGCAGGCCCATCCGGGACTTCGGCCCCTCCGGGAAGATCCTTGGGAGTGCTTGGCCAACTTCATCTGCTCTTCCCTCAAACAGATCGTCCAGATCCGTCAGATCAACGCCCGCCTCCGGCAAGCCTTCCGCAAAACGGCCGGGGATTTCCCCTCTCCTCCCCAGATGGCCCGCGCCGGGGAAAAAGCGCTGCGCGCCTGCCAACTCGGCTACCGCGCCAAACATCTCGCCGCCACCGCCAAGGTTCTGGCCCGCCAACCCGGGCTCCTCCACATCCCCGCCGGTTGGCCCACGGAACGGGCGGCGGAACATTTGGAACAGTTGCCCGGCGTCGGTCCAAAAATCTCCCGCTGTGTCCTGCTCTACGCTTACGGGAGGTGGGACGCCTTTCCCGTCGATGTCTGGGTTGCCCGCCTTGTGCGGGAACTTTATTTTCCGCGCCGTCGTCGCCCGCTTCCCCTGCCGGAACTGGAAGCTTGGTCGGAACAACAGTTCGGGCCGGCCCGCGGCCTCGCCCAGTTGGCGCTGTTCCACTGGTATCGCACCCGCCCCGGAGCACGTTCCCGTCGCTAAACCTCCGTCGTTCCCGCCTGCCGCAGGTAGTCGTCTGCCGCGCGGATCTGCCCCGCCTCGCCAAAAACAAACAGTTGGTCGCCGGCCTCCAGCCGGGTTTCCGGTCCGGGCGAGACTAAGTTTTTTCCCCTCCGCTCAATCGCCACGATCACGGCCCCGGTCCTTTGCCTCAGACTTGTCTCCGACAGGGTTTGCCCAATTAAGGCCGAGGTCGGATCAATCTGATGGACGTGCACCTTGGATTCCCCCGGCAGGTTCAACCCATCCTGGTCTGGCGGGGTTTCCCATGTCTCCCGGATCTTGGCCTGCCCTTGGGAATACAGATGCACCAGCCGCTTGCGCATCAGGACGGCCAAAAGGAAAAGTAAGGATCCCAGTCCCAGGAAAAGTTTCCCCATCGGCAGGAGCGGAGCGCTCAGCAGGATCAGGCTGAAGGCAAACACCACGTACCCCGCCCCGAGAAAAAGCGCCTGCGAAAGTTTTCTTCCCGGCCCGGGCCGGCCCTTCTCCTCGTCCCGGGGGAAAGCCATTTCCGAAACCAACACCCCAAGGGCATGAAACTTTCGCACCCATGCCACCACCACCGGCAAAGCCAGGACCGCCCCGGCCAGCCAAAACAGCGGCGAGCCCCATTCGGCGATGGCCAAGCGATCGGGAAAGCGGTCCCCATAGGTTCTCCACAGCGCCGCCGTTCCCAGCAGACAGGCTGCGATCAGAATCCACTGCAGAACCAGCTGCCCGATCAGCTTCCGCACAAACATCCAAGCCATCTGGTGCCGGTCCCTCGGGGTGAACGCCAAGCCCCGCAGCCAGGACTGGTAAGTTTTCCAAAAACCGGAAAACCACCCTGGCCCCTTGTCCTCCAGCCATGTCGCCGCCGGCCCGGATCCGGCTATGAGATAGGGGGTGGTCAGGGTGGTGGCGGCCGATACCAAAATCGCAATCGAATAGAGCCGGTCACTCGTCACCCCCAGGGTGACTCCCAACCCCGCAATGATGAAGGAGAACTCCCCGATCTGGGCCAGACTGAAACCCGCCCGCGTCGCCTTCCGCAGATCACATCCCCCCAGCAGGGCCCCCAGCGAACTGAACAAAACCTTTCCAGTGATCACCAAAAACGTGATCCAAATCACCTGCCCGAACCCGTCCTGTAAAAAGTCGAACTTGATGAGCATCCCGGAAGAAGTGAAGAAGATGGCGCTGAACACATCGCGGAGCGGCCCCACCAGCCGGTCGATCCTTTTCACCTCCCGAACCTCGGCCAGGACCGCCCCGGCCAAAAACGCCCCCAAGGCCACGCTGAAACCCAGCTTCTGGGAAAGAAGGGAGATTCCGAAGATCAGCCCGAGAACCGTGATCAGCAGCACCTCCTCCATCTCCGTCCGACTGGCCAACTGGATCAGCCGCGGCACCACCAAAAAACCGACCACCGCCACGCCGACCAGAAATGCCGTTAGCGAAAGCATCGTGCTGGAGGTCAACGCCAGCCCCATTTGCCCCGTGGTGCCAAGTTGGGTCAGGATTCCCAACATCGCCACCGCCAGGATGTCCTCCACGATCAGGATGCCGAACACCAGTCGGGAAAACTCCCGCCGCAATAGTCCCATCGTCTCCAGCGCCTTGGCGATGATCGTGGTCGAGGAGATGGAAAGAATGGCCCCCAGAAAAATGGCGTCCATCCGGCTCCAGCCCATCCACTTCCCCACCTCAAAGCCGACAAAGAACATACCGGCGATCTCCACCACCGCCGCCACCACCGCCGGGAAACCCACCTCCCTGAGTTTGCGGAAACTGAAATGCAGCCCGATGGAAAACATCAGCAGGATCACCCCCAGCTCAGAGAGCGTCTTGATCGCCTCCTCATCGGAAACCAGCGAGACCGGCGGCGTATTCGGGCCGATAAAGATACCGGCCAGGATATAGCCCAGCACCACCACCGGCTGGCGCAGCCGCTGGCAAAGAATCGTGGCCACGGCCGCCGCCGCCATCACCACCGCCAGGTCCTGAACCAGTTCCAATCCGTGCATCGCCGAAGACTCGCCGATTAAGATCTTTCCTTCAATCTACCATCGCATCGGCCTGCAGGCCTTGCCCGCCTTTTTTCAGATGGCTCGTTTACGATTACGTTTAACTTTAGCTTAGAAATCATCTGCCCTCGTTCTTTGACACTTACGATTTTGAATTTTATCCTCCTCCCATGATTCAACTGACCGCTAATGCCGCCCGTCGGATCCGGGAACTCACCACCGGTCGGGACACCACCCAAGGGCTCCGTCTTTACATTGAAAAAGGCGGCTGCGCCGGGCTCTCCTACGGTATGGCTGTGGCTTCCGCCGAGCCCGGCGACACTACGAGGAAGAGCTGACCCACACCGGCTTTAAAATCGTCAACCCCAAGGCCAAACAGACCTGCGGTTGCGGCACTTCGTTCGAGGCCTGACCGCTTGCCTTCCTCCTGGTCCCTGCGGGACGCCATCCGCCCCGGGCTGCTCGCGGTTCGCAACTACTACCGCGTCTTCCTTTTTTTTCAGGCCATCGCCATCGGGCTTTATCTTACCTACTACCGCGTCCCCTACGTACAACAGGCTGTTGACGCCTTCGCGAACTGGAAAACCTCCGGCGGACTGCTTCTCTCCGCCCTTCTCACCGCCTTGGCCGGCACAGTCCTGCCGGAATCCGTGCGCACTCTTGTCGGCCCGGATCGCAACTGGTCCGGGGCCCGCTTCCGCAAGCTCGGCTGGAATTTCCTTTTTTTCGGGTTCAACGGCCTCCTTGTGGATCTTTTTTACGTCCTGCAGGCCTCTCTTTTTGGCGTGGGTAACTCTTGGTCTGTCGTCCTTCCCAAGATGGCCCTTGATTTCTTCGGCTTCATTCCCCTACTCGCCCTGCCCATGAGCGTTAGCTACTTCCTCTGGCTCGAGCTGGATTGGTCGCCCTCCCGCATTCTTTGCGCCTGGGGTTGGCCGCTCTACCGAGACCGCGTCGTGCCTCTCCTTATTCCGGACTTCGTCTACTGGGGCCCGATCCTCATCTTTCTCTACGGCCTTCCTCTCAACCTGCAGGTTCCCTTTTTCCTCCTCGCCTTCTCCGGCTGGAGTCTCGCCTTCGTCTTCATTGGTTCCCATGGGCTCGAGTCTGGCCCCCGTCCGGCGGACAAATAGGGTTGGGTTCGGTATCGGTTCCCTTAAACTTTCCCGAATGTCCCGGCTGGTTTT
>JBEANM010000020.1:0-9623 GCA_041165425.1 Verrucomicrobiota bacterium | reverse complement strand
ATCCTCGTCAAAGAGCTGGCTCCGTTGGTTGATTTCCGCAGCCGCCAGGTGGACGGGTAGAATCTTGGTCTCTGAAACGAGGTTATGTTTTTTTGCGGATTGCAGAATGACGTGTTGATACCAAAGCGTCAGGGGGTCCCCGGTCTGGTCCGGGGAAATCAGCACACCGATCTTTCCCGCAGCCGTCACGGCCTGGGGGTGGCGCGATTTGAGAAAAGTGCCCCGGTAGCCCAAGGCTTTAACATAGCCGTCCTTCTTGAGGCGATCGTAGGCGACCTGGATCGTTTTCGTGCCGAAATCCAGTTCTTTGGCCAGCTGGATGACTCCGGGCAGGCGATCGTTGATTTGCCAGCGGCCTAATTCGATTTCCGCGACCAAAATGTCATACAGCTGCTCGGAAAAGTTCAGCATATGATGCGGGAGCAGATTTTTCCCGAACAAAGTGCGTACCTTTGCCATGCGGCGTCAGCGTACACCCTTAGCCGGAGGTATACACCCGAAAATGCCGCAGGGTTTTCCGGAGTTTTTTAGGCTACGTTAGTACTTGTTCTGGAGAGATTTGAGAAAGGTCCGCCGCCCGATAGGTAGCTTTGGGGAGTGTCGAGGCTGAGCCCACGGCCAACACCTTCATGCCGGCAGCGAGGCCAGCCTCCACCCCGGCTTCGGCGTCCTCCACCACGAGACAGTCCTGCGGTTTGAGGCAGAGCAAGGAGGCGGCCAGAAGAAAAACCTCCGGATGGGGCTTAGAGTTTTTGATCTTGGTTCCGTCCGCCACGGCCGCAAAGGTGTCCGACAGGCCGATGGCCTGCAAAATCGGCACAGCGTTTTTGCTGGAGGAGCCAATGGCGGCATGAACTTTGCGGGTCCGCAGGGTTTCGAGAAAAGAAAGCACGCCTGGAAGGACGTCGGCCGGCGAGAGCTTTTGCAAAAGCTTCCGATAGTAGGAGTTTTTTCTCTCGGCCATCTGTTCCTTGGTCTGGGCGGTAAAGGATTTTGGGCTTTGCCGGAGGATGATCTCCAGGGATTCCATCCGGCTGACGCCTTTCAGCTGTTCGTTGTCCTCCCTGGAAAAAGGAATGTTTTCCTCCCGGGCCAACTGCTGCCAAGCCTGGAAATGAAACTCGTCCGTCGAGACGATTACGCCGTCGAGATCAAAAATGACGCCCTGAATCATGAGGTGGTGGAGGCGAGGGGCTGGCCGGATTTGGCGAGCGGAAATTCCAGCGTTTGTCCGTCCAGTAGGAGCATTTTCTTTTTGCCCACGATGAGGTGGGCCTGTCCCGCCCCCTCCGAGCCGTCCACTTCCACACGGCAGAGGTCGTGGGTGATGCGGAGCTGGAGGCGGTAGCCCCGGAAACAGATCGGCAAGGTGAGAGAGGGCCACTCCTTCGGCAACTGTGGGCGCAGGGTGAGGCAACCCGGGGGATGCAGCCGTGCTCCCGAAAATCCGTAAAAGACCGTCTGCCAGGTTCCTCCCAAGGCGGCGGCGTGCAGGCCGTCGGCCGTGGCATTTTTCAGGTTATCCAGATCCAAGCCAGCCGCCTTGAGAAAATATTCGTAGGCCTGGCGCTCCCGCCCGATGCGCAGGGCCAGGATGGCGTGAGTGTTGTAACTGAGAGAAGAGTAATGAAGCGTCATGGGCTCGTAAAAGTCGTAGGCCTCGCGGAGTTGGGCGGTGGTGAAGTCCTCCTGCAGGAGAAACATGGCAAGGATGACATCGGCTTGTTTGACCACCCGGTGGGTGTGTCGCATGGCGTAAGCTTCCTCGGCGCCCAGGCCGTCGAACTTCATCGGCTTTTTGGCTAAGAGGAATTCGTCCTGCAGTGGGATGTCCGTCCCGGGAACCTTTGGCACGGCCAACCGGTCGGAGGCTTCCAGCCACAGATTCATCTCCTCTTTCCGGCACTGAAGACGCGCCAGCAGCAACTTGACCTGATCGGGGAATTCCAACTGGGTGGTGCGCAGCCAATGGCCAGCCAAGCGCAGGTGATGTCTCGCCATCAGGCTCACATAGCCGTTGTCCTTGCCGTGTTTGTCCAGTTCATCAGGCCCGACCGTATCCGGTAGGTGATAGACGCCTTTGGGGTCCTTCTTGAGTTTGGAAAGCCAGAAGCGGGCACCCTCGATCAGAATCTCCAGTCCCTTCTCCCGCATGAAGGTCACATCTCCGGTCGCGCGGACGTACTGGTCGATGGCGTAGGCGATGTCCGCGGTTTGATGCCAAAGATAATCCCCGATGTTCCATGGCCCCTGCTCGAAACCATCCTGCGAATCTGTCATCCAGGGGAAACAGGCGCCCAGCGCCCCCAGGTGGGTGGCGTTGCGGCGGGCGCCCGGAAGTGTGTGGTACCGGAAGGACAAAAGATTTTCCGCCACCTCCGGATGGCTGTGGAGAAACTGGGGCATGAGGAAGGTCTCGCTGTCCCAGTAATAGAGCCCGTGGTAGCGGTTGAAGGCAAAGGCGCGCGCCGGAATGCTCATGCGGTCAGTGTGGAAGGATGCCATCTGGAGCATGCTGAACGTGCCATAACGCAGATAGGCCTGGTCCCGGGCGGGGCCTTCGATCGCCACATCGCTGGATTTCCAGCGGTGTTCCCAAACCTGCGAGGATTCCTTCAGGGCGGAGCCGTAACCTGCCCGGATCGCGTCCCCAGCCACCTCAGAGGCCAACTTGCCGACCTCCGCCGGATCCTCTACATCCCGGGAACTCGCCACCGTGATGGTCCGGCTCACCGCCGCGCTTTGCCCGCGTTTCAAGGTAAGAGTTACTTTTTGGGTCAGCACCGTGGGATCCTCGGTGACTGGAACGGCCTGCGGGACCACGGAAGCGATCGCCAAACGGTGATGGGTGCCGACCGTTTGCATCGAGAGTAAAGCAGGAGCACCTTCGGGGTGGGTCACGGAGGCTTTCTCGAACAATTTTTGTATGAGATGGGGCTGGCTCCGGTCTCCACAGCGAAAGATGGACGGTATTTTGCCATCCAGAGAAAATTCCAGCGTGGCTTCTCCCTGCCAGTTCTGAGGGGTGATTTCGATGTTCTGCATTGCCAGATGGGGCGTGGCGGCGCTGAGAAATCTTTTGAACACTAACTGGCTGCGGTTTCCCTTCGGGCTTTCCCAGTCCAACTGGCGGATCATCTCCCCGTTTCTCATGGAAAGGCTTCGGCGATGACTGTGCAGGATTCCCTGATCGAGGCGAAACACCTCGCCTGCAAGGTGAATCCGGCAGGCAAAAATTTCCGGCAGGGTGATCATGCAGAGCATGGGCCACGGGTAGTTCACCTTGATCTGCTTCACCGCCGTCTGGTCGATCTGGGCGAAAACCCCGGCGAGATAGCCTTCCCGGTGACTTTTCAGATCCGGGGTCACCTCCTCCGGATATCCGCGGACGCCCAGATAGCCGTTGGACTGCGTCAAAATGGTTTCGAAGTAGATGTTCTTTTCGGGTTCCCAGCCGTTCTGGACCAGTTCCCAAGGGTCGCCGGCCGCATACCAAGGGATTTCGGGCAAAGATTTCTTCATGATTTGGGCTTGGAAGGAATCATTACACTTTTCTGTTTCACATATCGCAGCAGCAAACGGTTGCCCGGGGGGGTCGTTTCACCGTGGTCATGACCTTGCAATTCAAAGAGCTGGATGTCCGGGTGGCCGATGACTTTCATCATACGGACGAAATAGGCGTTTTCCTCGTACCGGCCCCAAAGCTCCAGTTCCCGATCGCCGGTGATGACCAGTATGGGGGGAGCATCTTTCCGGAGGTGGTAGAGCGGGGCCATCTCGTCGATGACCGGTTGCAGATTCGAGCCCCCCCGCTCCTTCCGGATGGTAAAGTGGGTGATCATCTGGCCGGTCAGGGGAACCAAACCTTTAAGTCGATTCGCATCCATCCCGTGGGCTTTGAGGTAGTGTTTGTCGAGTCCGACCATGGCAGCGAGGTAACCCCCCGCCGAAGCACCGCTCAGGAAGATTTTATCGGGACTGCCTCCGTAGCGACGGATATTCTGATAGACCCAGGCGACCGCGGCGGCGGCATCCTCGACGTAGGTGGGAGATTTCACGCCCGGGCTGAGTCGATAACCCGGGGCCACGATGATCACGCCCTCGTTTTTGAGTTCCTCAGGGATGAAGCGCTTCCCCTCGGTCAATCCGCCCCCGTGGAACCACACGATAACGGGCAGATTTTTACCGTCCGTCGGATAATGGATATCGAGCGCGCATCGTTCCTGGGTGACCGCGTCCGCTTGGGCCATTTCCCGATAGGGGATATTTTGCTCGGTTTGGTGGGGCAAGGCGGCTCCTGCAAACTGCGGGAGCCATGCGATCGACCAGGCAAGGATGGAAAGAATTCGCAGCACGATGGCAATTAACTGGTCGATGAACCGATCGGAAAGAATCCATCGGCTTTACGTAAATCCCACGGGGCCTTAAATTAACGGTATGAAGGCGTCGCGGCCTGTTTCCCTGCAAACCATCGCCCAGCGATCGGGGGTCAGTCGAATGGCCGTCTCTTTGGCTTTGCGCGGCCGCCCCGGGGTATCTCCGGCCACCCGGCGGAAGGTGTTGGCGGTGGCAAAAAAGATGGGTTATGCACCCGACCCCGAGTTGGGAAAACTCATGGCCCGGATGCGGCAAAAAATCACCCACGAGGTCCGGTCTTGTTTGGCCTTTTTGATCCCTGGGCTCGCGGGAGAAGGGCGCATTATTTCCCTCACTGAGAAAAAATACCTGGAAGGCGCCCGGCAACGCGCAGGCGAGTACGGCTACCGGTTGGAAGAGTTTCCGATGAACTCGAGGGAAATTCCGGTGGCCCGCCTAACCTCCATTCTTTGGAATCGGGGGATTGAGGGGCTGATTTTTGCCCCCCTGCAGCAACGCCTATCCGATGAGTCCTCTCGGCGGATTGAAATCGATATCGAGAGATTCTCCGCAGTGGAAATCAGCGAGACGATCGAGTCGCCTGACTTGGATCGCGCGACCAGCGACCCCTATGCCGCGATGGTCCAAGTTTTGGAAGAACTCCATCGGCTGGGCTATCGGCGTCCGGGTCTCGTTTTGGAAGAGGCTTTGGATCTTCGGGTAGGTGGTAAATGGACGGCAGCCTTTTTGCGGATGACGAGGGGGGATGCAGATCTGCCGTCTCCTTATTTGGTGGCGGTGCCACGCCAGACGGATTTTGACCGGTGGTTTGAGCGGAATCGGCCGGATGCGGTCATCAGTGTCGATCGGCTGGGATTGAGCCTTCTCAAAGGCCGGGGAGCAAAAATTCCCGAACAGGTCGGATATGCCTCCCTAGACTTGGATGGAGATTTAGCTGAATTTGCCGAGGCCAGCGGCATTGACCAAAATTCGAGACTGGTGGGAGCTGCCGCGGTGGATCTTTTGGTGGCGGCCATCCAAAGGGGGCAAAAGGGGATTCCTTCCCATCCGGTCCGCACCATGGTGGAGGGCTCATGGCGGAAAGGGAAAAGCACCCGTTCGAGAGGGTAAAAATATTTACGTAAAGTCAAAAGGATCTTCAACCGCAAGGTGAGAGAGAGGATGCTTCCATCATGCAGTTCGTCCTCAGCTGTTCCCGAAGGGAATCAGGCGAATCTGTAAATCCCCAATCCACCAAGGAGCCTTCTTTATGATACGATCCCTCATTCCGCTCGTTTCCTGCCTGACAATTCTCGTCCAGCCCATCGCGATGGCGGCGGCCAACTACAGCGATTCCTTGAAGGCGGGGGATGATGCCATGAATGCTGGGAATTTGGATTTGGCCATGCAGGAATTTGAAGCGGCCATGGGTCATGCCGTGGCCGAGGGTGAAAAATCCTTTGCCAAAGCGAAGAAGGCTTATGTTCTGGCCTTTCGTAAAAAAGACTATGCGGCAGCCCGCAAAGAGCTGGAGGGTGTGGTTTCGATCAACACGCTAAGTCCGGTTGCCCAGCTCACGGTGTTGCAGGTGCTGGCGGAATGCCAGATGAGGGGAGATCGGAATTTCCTCGAGGCAGCCGTGAATCTCGAAAAAGCCGCGGCCCTGCCCAATGTCGATTTTGCCCGTCCTTATGTCCGTCTGGCCTTGGCCGATTGCTACCGGGAAACCGGAGATTTCCCCAAAGCGCTGGATACCTGTAGGGCGGTTTTAGAGACCGCTGGGATTTCTCCCCAGACACAGGCCTCCGCTCACTTCAATATGGGGATGACCTACCAATACGGCATGAAAGATGTTGAAAACGCGAAGAAAGCCTACGCTGAAGCGGTGAAATTAAATCCCGGACTGAAGGGCGAGGTCGATTCCCATTCCTCCAAAATGCCGTAAGGCTGGCAGGGGGATCTCTTGAAATCCTCCGCGGCCCAAGAGGAAATGAGTGCTTGGAACCGGGGTGTGGCCCGTATTACCACCCTATTGCTGCTAGCATTGTCTTCCTGCTCCTCTCAGCCGCCTCCGGTTGCTCCTGCTGAGGCAGCCAAAATCGAGTCCACCCAGGAAAAAGCGCCGACAGCGGTGACCGCGGAGCCTGCTCCGACTCCGGGCAGAATGTGGGAAGGCAAGACCCTGCTCATGCATTACATGCCTTGGTATGAAACTCCGCAGGGAAGGGGCAAGTGGGGGAGTCATTGGACGGGACACGAAAATCAGCACGACCCGGACAAAACCAAGGAAAACGGCCTGCCTGACATTTGGTCCCACTACCATCCCCTGATCGGCCCGTACGATTCGGCCGATCCCGACCTTTTGGAGTGCCAGCTCCTGCAGATGAAGCTAGCGGGAATCGACGGGGTGATCGTTGATTGGTACGGAATCATGCCCGAGGCGGACTATCCGCAGATTCACGAGGCCACGCGGGCAATGTTTGCCGCCTGCGGGAAGTTCGGCATGCAGTTTGCCCCCTGTTTTGAGGACCGATCGGTGGATCTGATGCTGAAATGGAAAAAAGTCACCGAAGATCAGATTCCCACGCATTTGACGGAAACATTCCAGTGGATGGAGAAAGAGTGGTTTCCTCAGCCGCAAATGGCGCGAAGGGATGGAAAGCCGCTCGTCCTGATGTTTGGCCCTATTTTCGTGCAGAAGACCGAGATTTGGCAGGGGGTCTTGGACTCCTTGAAGGATCGGCCAGCCTTCTTTGGTCTACATCATCTGTGGAGAAAAGCGGCGGCCGACGGCGGTTTCACCTGGGTCCATTTTGATGCCTGGGCAGGGAACCCCGATAGTGAAACCGTAAAAAAGAGGCTGCGGGAGACCTACGCTTATCCGGCGCCGGATCCCAACCAGGTCATTCCCTCCGCCATCGTCGGATTTCATGATATCTACGCGCAGAGCCACGGCCGGGTCGAAGCCCGGGAAGGCCAGACCCTGCGGGAGTCCTTGGAGGTTTGCATGGAAGGGACTTGGTCGCAGATCCAGTTGGTAACCTGGAATGATTATGGGGAGGGGACGATGTTCGAGCCGACCCACGAACACGGGTACCGCTCCCTCGAAATTGTCCAAGAGGCGCGGAGGAAGGAAGGGGATGGCAAGTTTCCGTTTGCGGCGGAGGATCTCCGTCTGCCGGCGCGCCTTTATGCCTTGCGCAAGAAGCCCGGGATGGACGCGGCTGCCCTCGACAGGATTTCGGATCTGTTGAACCGGGGAAAGTGCGGGGAGGCGAAAGAAGCGCTGGATGCCTTGGCCCCGGCAGAGGCCAAGCCGGCCTCTTAAAAATCATGGAGAGATTCGCCGCCTACAGCCGATGGCAGGTCTGGCTCCGGCGTCCCCCGCTGGGATGGTTGGTGGGCATTTTCACCACGTGGACAGTATCCGCGGAGGAAAACTTTTCCAAAATATCGGCCAGGCCGGGACCGGACTGGCTCGCCTCGGCGGTGGTGTACGAGGTTTTTCCCCGGGCCTTTTCCAAGGAAGGGAATTTGACTGGGGTGACCCAACGATTGGCGGAAATCAAGCACTTGGGGGCCGATGTGATCTGGTTGATGCCCATCCATCCCACCGGCGAAAAGCACAAGCCCGGGCCGGACGGGAGTCCTTACGCCGTCCGCGATTTTTATCAAATTGATCCCCGCCTGGGCTCAAAAAAAGATCTGATTCAGCTGGTGGAAACGGCACACGGGCTGGGGCTGAAAGTGATTTTGGATCTCGTGCCCAACCACACGGCTTGGGATGCGGATTGGATGAAGGATTCCGATCTCTACCGCAAGGACAGCCAAGGGAATGTGATGCACCCACAGCCCGCCTGGAAGGACGTCGCGGCGCTGGATTACACCCAGCCGAAAACACGGCAAGCCATGATCGACGTCATGCTCTACTGGTTGAAAGAGGCAAAGGTGGATGGATTTCGCTGCGATGCTGCCTGCTTTGTGCCGGTGGATTTTTGGGAGGAAGCCAGGGCGGTCTTGGATCAGACCCACCCGGGAGTTCTGTTGCTCGCGGAAGCGGAAGATCCGCCTTACCTGGCCAAAGCCTTCGACCTCGATTACGACTGGCCGCTGTATCATTCGTTGAACCGCGTGATGCTCGAAGGCAAGTCGGCCACCGATCTTCGGAAAACCTGGGAGGCCAGTCGGTCTAGATTTCCCCAGGGCTCGCGGCATCTCCGTTTCTCCGACAACCATGATCAGGTCAGGGCGGTCGTGCGGTACGGAATGGATGGAGCGATCGCCGCCCAAGTCCTGATGTTCACCCTCGACGGGGTGCCCTTGATTTATAATGGCATGGAGGTGGGGGATGCCACGGAATCGACCGCACCGGCTCTCTTTGAAAACAGGAAAATCGAATGGGAGGCGGTCGGGCGCCCCCCGGTCCGGGAGTTGTACCGCTCCCTCATAGCATTTCGGAAGGAAAATCAGGCCATGAGTTCCGGGGAACTAGTCTGGCTGGAGAATTCTCTTTCGGGCGAGGTGGTCTCTTTTTTAAGAAAAAAGGATGGGGTCGAGATTTTGGTGGTCATCAACCTTTCCAGTCGCCCTTTGGAAGTGGTTGTCAGGACGGCCGAACCAACCGCCTTTGAGACGGTGAAGTTTCCCGGACAGTTGCAAAAATGTTTGGGGACACCGGCGAAACTGCAAATGCCGGGTTTTGGTTGGAGTATCTTCAGGAACAAGGCGTCAAAACCGTGAAGCAAACGAAAGAGGTCATGGAAAGGGCTTTGGCCTTCACGTTGGTGGAACTGCTGGTGGTCATTTCTATCCTTGGTCTTTTGGCCGGACTTTCGATTCCGGCGATCACCAAGGCCCAAGCCAGCGCGCGGACTTCAGCCTCCATGTCCAATTTGAAGCAAATCCACGTGCTCATGCAGAATTATCTGGCGGAAAATAACGGAATTTATCCCAAGCCAGTTTATTGGAGTGGGGAAAATTCCGGCGTGTGGCCCGATCAAAATATCGGGGTGTATTGGCGGAGATTGATATGGAATGCGGCTTACCCCTCTAGCACCTTTTGGGATCCTAAATTTGGAGAGGGGGAGGCCAAAGGCGGAAGTTATACCAAAGTCATGTGGTGCCCGGTGATGACCTTAAAACACGGATCAACCAATTTTGTGGAAGGACACGGGAGTTACGCCATGAACACATATTTCTGTTGTTGGGACGGAAGTCCTCTGCGCCGTGCGGCAGGCCTCGCGGGTATGGGCAGACAAGAGCCCTAT
>JBEANM010000019.1:0-9641 GCA_041165425.1 Verrucomicrobiota bacterium | reverse complement strand
GTTTGCCGGCGGTACTGGTCGCCGGAAACGGCCGCAGAGGGGTCCGGTCCGGCCGCGGAAAAAGGCCGGGGCCATTGGACCACGGTCACCCACTGGTATGGATACGCAGCGGTGGAGTGGGACGGCAAGAGCCACGGTAACAAGGCGGAGGAGTTTGAGTCCTTGCGGAACTGGCCGCGAGAGACGGGATTGCAGCCCAGGGTGGTGACCGATCTCGGGCCCGGCGAAGAGAGAAGCCGGTTTGAAGCGGCTGGCTGGCAGTTTTTGGAGCCGGCGGACATCTGCTCGGACTGGAGAGCCTACCGCTCCTTTTTGGGGGCCAGCCGGGGGGAGTTCTCCCCAGCCAAGTCCGGGTACATTACGGCCAAGACCGGATGGTTCAGCGACCGGAGTGCCATGTATTTGGCTTTAGGCCGGCCGGTTCTTTTGCAGGAGACCGGTTGGTCGAAATGGCTGCCGGAGGGGAGAGGCTTGGTGGCGTTTCGGACTCCCGAGGAGGCGGCCGAGCGGGCCCGGGAGATGGAGGCGAGTCATGGACAGCAGGCCCGGGCGGCAGAGGAAATCGCCCGGGACCATTTGGCGGCCGAAAAGGCGATTGGGCAGGCGTTGCAGTATTTGTGATGGGTTGAGGTCCGTTTGACTTGGCGGACGAGGTTTCTAGCTTCAGGAAAATGGCGACGGCGATTACGCGAAAAGTGCTGCGGCCGAAGGTGGACTGGTTCCGTCCAACCACGGAACTGGAGGCGGAACTCCGCCAAATTGAGGCCCGCATCCTCCATCAGGCCTCGCAGTTTGATCCCGGGGCGGAGGGATATGTCCGCTATGCGCTGGAGGGCGGGGGTAAACGGCTCCGGCCGGCGCTGGTTCTGCTGGCCGGCAAAGCGGCGGGGGGATGGACCGATCCGATCCGGGATTTAGCGGTGATTGTGGAGCTGGTCCATGTGGCTTCCCTGATCCACGACGATGTGTTGGATCGGGCGGAGTTACGCCGCTCCCGGGCGACCTGCAATGCGAAGTGGGGCACGGAACTTTCCGTGCTGTTGGGGGATGCGCTCTTCGCGCACGGGTTACAGCTGGCCACCCGGCTGGAGGACGCGGAAGTGGCGCGGAAAATCGCAGAGGCTTCCCGCAATCTTTGCGAGGGCGAGATTCTGCAGACCCAGCGGCGTTTTGATCTGAAGATGACGACCACGGATTATCTGCATGTGATCGGGCTCAAGACCGGGGCTCTGTTCCGGGCCGCGGCGGAGGTTCCCTTCCTGTTGCATCGGGCGGCGGAGGCGAGGCGGGAAGCGGCCCGTTCTTTTGGCTACCAGCTGGGTCTGGCCTATCAGATTTATGACGATGTGCTGGATCTCGTCGGCACGGATGCCGAGAGCGGTAAAACCCTGGGGACCGATGTCCAGAAAGGAAAATGGACGCTGCCCATTTTGCATGCGCTCCAGACTCTGCCGGCGGCCGAGGCGGAAACCCTACGTGCCCAGTTGGTGGAAGGAGAGGCGGATGTGGTGGGCAAGGTGCGGGCCGCAGGGGGAATCCGGTTTTCCATGCGTAAGGCGGTGGAGTTACTCGAGCGGGCCAAAGCCGACCTGGAGGTTCTGGGGGATCCGGAGGGAGAACTCCTGGGTCTGACCGGCCGGTTACAAAATTTTTTGCGGCAGATGGAGGGATAGCTTCCGGTAGGGTTTGGAAGGGGAGTTTGGTCAGGGAAAAAGTGGTCTGGCCGACCGGCAAAATATCATCACTTCAAAATATGTCCGACTAAGGGTAGGGTGACAGGATGTCGGCCGAAACGGTTTTACCTCCCGATCTGGAGAACGGGCCGACGGATGAGGAGTTGGTGGCTTCCACCCTCAAGGGGGATCTGGGGGCCTATGACGAGCTGATCCGCCGGTTTCAGGGGCGGTTGTACGGGGTGATCTACCACCTGACCTCCAACCATGAGGACACGAACGACCTACTGATGGAAGTTTTCGACAAGGCCTACCGGAGCCTGCCGACTTTCCGGGGGCAGTCCTCGTTTTACACCTGGATTTACCGGATCGCGATCAACCGGAGCTTCAACTTTTTGGACAAGAGAAAGAGGCGGCAAGGAGCCATGAGCCTCAACGAACTGGATGAGGATGGTTTACCGAAGTTCGATTTGGCCGATATTTCGCCCCAAAACAACCCGAACAAGTCAATCATGCTTAGTGAGTTACAAAATAAATTGAACGAATCTATGCTTAAGCTGTCGAAGGAACATAGAACCGTGGTAACTTTATTTGATATTCAAGGACTTGCGCATGCCGAGATCGCAAAGGTCATGGGCTGTACGGAGGGAACTGTCCGTTCCCGCCTACATTATGCTCACAAGCAGTTGCAGAAATCTCTTGGCATCTACCTGAAAAAGTAAAACGATAAGGATCCCCCAAATGACTCCCAAAGACGATTTCACAGACCTACAAAAGCTCCTCCAATTGAAGAGGCTGGAAACCCCCGGCCAGGAATATTTCGACCGTTTTGTGGATGCCTTCCACACTTACCAGCGCCGTGAGATCCTCCAGGAGGAGCCTTGGTACGCCAAGGTGGTCGAAGTTTTGTTTGAGCCTTGGGTGGCAGGAGTTCCCCGGCTGGCCACCGTGGCGGCTTCGGCGGCCTGCCTGTTGGCTGGAGTAGCTTTCTTCCTCGGCCCCATTCAGTCCGGCTCCGCTCAACTGGCGGACGGCAAAGTGGCGCATCCCCGGGGAATCGTGGTGGCTTCAGTCCAGAATGATGAGTCACTCCAAATCCAGCCTGAGCTGATCGAGACAGCCGCCGGTGGGGACACGACCGAGATTCAGCCCCTCTATGTGAACGGGCACGGTGCAGTGGCTTATGATTCCCGGCTCGCGTTCTAAGTTTCTTTTCTCCTCGCTTCTCATTCTCGGCTTGTTGGTGGCCGGGTGGGTTGCCTTCCGCGGAGTTCCCAAAAAGGAGAGCTCGCTTCAACCCGTGGCGGAAACTGTGGTGGTGGAGGAGGTCGAGGTCACGGAGGTCCGAACCGCGCGGGATGAGCCCTCTTCCGCCGCGGCCGCCCCGGCGTCAGGGGTTTTTGACAAAATCGCCTCGGAGGTCAGCGGGGTTTACCAAAAGGCTGCCCCCGCGGTGGTCCGAATCCGTGCCTCCGATGGGCCGGAACAGCTGTCCGGCACGGGCTTTTTCGTCGACAACCAAGGCACCATTTTGACGGCTTACGCCGTGGTGGGGCAGGCCAAAGAGGCAACCGTGGAAACCGGCGGCCGGACCTATACGGCCAAAGTTCTCGGGCGGGATCCCCGCAGCGGCGTGGCCCTGATGAAGATTAAGGCTGGGGAGACCCCTTTTCTGCTCTTCGGCGAATCCGGTCATCTTCGGCCGGCGTCCGCGGTGGTGAGCGTGGCTTTCCCGTATGATCTCAAGGCGGAGCCAACCTTCGGCCTAGTGGCCGGTTTCGATGTCAAATACCTCACCCGTTTCTTTGCCACCACGCACATCCGGGCCAACCTGCCCATCAAGCCCGGCCAGATCGGGGGTCCGTTGCTCGACAGCCAAGGCAAGGTGGTGGGAATTCTCATGCTGGAAATCGACGAGGGCAAAGCCTGCTACGCTTTGCCGGTCGAGGCGGCGGCCAAGGTGGCGGCAGACATTGAGAGGTTCGGCGAGCCGCGGCACGGATGGATGGGAGTGGGCGTGATGCCGGACCGCAGCCGGCCGGAGCGCGGAGCGCCAGTCTTTGTGGACCGTCTGTACAAGGGGACCCCGGCGGAAAAGAGCGGCCTCAAGGCGGGGGATGAGGTTCTGACCATCGGAGACCGTCCGGTGCGCGAACCCTCCGACGTTTTGGATTCGGCCTTTTTCGCAAGCGTGGGGGAAAAAGTCCCGGTCAAGGTGCGGCGGAACGGCAAAGAGCAGACTTTCACCATCACGGTGGCATCGAGGCCGGACAGTTCGCGTATTGTGGAGCCCGCACCGTTGTTTCCGGATTCCCAAGGTGGACCTGCACCGCAGGCGATGCCGGTCCGCGGAAACCAATAACGACACCGTCCCGCGGATAGGGGTTCGCCCTATTTTGGTAAAAGGTTGAACTCCGGCGGAAACGAAAGTCCGATTTCCTGTTCCAAGGACTCCTGCTGCTTTTGCCAAGCGGAAGTCTGAGAAATTTGGCTTTCGCCGGGAGAAGTAGCCTCGACCTGGCCGAGAAGAGAGCCATCGGGATTCCAACCCTGCCAAGAGATCTTTTGGGAGCTGGCATCGAAGCGGGCCGAACTGAGCGGCTTTCCGTCCGCATATTGCAGAAGGAGTGAACTCACCTTGCCCGAGTTGCCCACCACCGGGCCAAACTGACCCAGAATTTTTCCATCCGGGTAAAGCAGCCGGCCACCCACGAGCAGGTCTCCATCGTATTGGCATTCGGCAAAAGGTTTGCCGTCGGGATAGTGAAGCAAGAGAGAGCCCGATAGTTTGTTGTCACAGAACTCTCCCGAGGTGGCGAGGGAGCCATCGGCTCCCAAGCTTTTAAAAGGCCCGTTTTTTTTGCCCTCGCGGAAAGTGGTCTCCAGGCGGAGTTTTCCATCCGGGTAGAATTCCCGGACGAAGCCGTCGAGCTTGTCCTCCTTCCACGGTTCCTCGATCAGCAGAATTCCTTGGTCATCCCAAGTTCGGGCGGGACCGTCTTTTTTACCGCCGACATAGAAGGCTTCGGAGCGTTTGGCCCCTGAGGCGAAATACTCGAGCGAGGGACCCTCCAATTTGCCGGCCTTCCAAATGGCGGTGTAGCGGGGAGTGCCATCGGGCCACCAGCCCTGAGCAGGGCCTTCGAGTTGGTCGCCAAGGTAGTTGAGATTGTCCGAGACCGAGCCGTCGGGGTGGAAAAGTGTTGCGGGACCTTGGCGGCGACCTTCGACCAAGGTGTTGAAGGAGCGCTGCCGGCCATCCGGACCAAAGAGGATTTGCGGACCGGTCATTTTGCCGGCCTGCATGCGGGTTTCAGCGCTCAGTTTTCCGTCCGCCGAATAGAATTGCCAGTCTCCCTCCGGTAGGCCGCCACGGATGGGGCCTTCGGCGGTCCGATTTCCTTTTTCATCCAGATCGACCCGCCGACCGTCACGCCGGTCGAAGCGGACAAACTCGCGCCGGGAGATGGAGCCGTCCGCCCGGTAAAAGATCAACTCCACTTGTCCTTCCGGAGTCTGCCGAGCACTGAGGACTAAGGCGCCGGAGATGTTGCGGTAAGGTCCGCGGCGGAGGACTTCCACGGGAACAAGGGAGGATTCCTCATAATCCCAAATGGGATCGCCGGGGGGCTGGCCGGGCGGGTTGGGAAACTGGGAGGAGTTCTCCGCGGATCGGCGGATGGCCTCGGCGGTCTGCAATCCCTGCAGAATGACATTGAGAATCAGGCCGACTTCCGATTGCGCCCCGGCGCGAAGCGGGGAAAAGACCAAGGCTAAAACCAGAGCATAGCCGGCGCGCATCAGGGTTAGTTTAAGATGAAGCTGAAAATTAAGGAATCTTGGAGCGACGGGGACTTTGGCGCGGGGCTGTGTTAGGGTTTGGCATGATTTCAAGCGTCCGGCGGTGGGCGGAGTTTATCAAATTCGAGCATACGGTGTTCGCCCTGCCGTTTGGTTTGGCCGCCATGCTGGTGGCAGCAGGGGGTATGCCAACGGGTCGGGTGTGGCTGGGGGTGCTGGTATGCCTGGTGGGAGCCCGAACGGCGGCGATGGCATTCAACCGGTTGGTCGACTGGCAAATCGACATGCAGAATCCGCGCACTGCGGCGCGGTCGACCCTCGTGACCAAAGCGATGGCCTGGCTCACGGTGCTGGCCGGGGTCGGGGCGTTGGTGGGTGGGGCGTGGTGGCTGAATCCGCTTTGTCTGATTTTGAGCCCACTCGCCCTCGGCATCGTTTTTTTCTACTCCCTGACCAAGCGATTCACCTGGGCGTCCCATGGATTCCTGGGGTTGGCCTTGGGGACCGCTCCGGTAGGGGCATGGTTGGCGGTGAGGGGCGGATTTGATTCGTGGGTGCCGATGGTATTGGGAGCGGCGGTGGGGTTGTGGGTAGCGGGATTTGATCTGATCTATGCCCTGCAAGATCGTGAGTTCGACCAGAGACAGGGGCTCAAGAGTTTTCCGGCCCGGTTCGGGGAAGGCAGAGCCCTGCGCATGGCGACCGGGCTGCATGTGGGGGCGGCGATCTTGTTGGGGGTGTTTGGCCTGATGGCCGGGTTTGGCTGGCGATATGCGGTCGTGTGGGTGGCAGTAGGCGGAGTCCTGGTGGCGGAGGCGATTGGGGCAAAAAACGAGGGCAGACGGCAGCAAGCGTTTTTTCACGCAAACGCGACGGTGAGCCTGCTGGTGCTGGGGGGTGTGGTGTGGGAGATTTTCGAGCGATGAATCGCTGGAGGGAGATCGGTCAAAAGGTGGAAACCGGAAAACGGTTAGATTCCGCGGACGGGGTCTTTCTCTTTGCCGAAGCGGATTTGCACCAGCTCGGGCAATTGGCCGATCAGGTGCGGGAGAGAAAGGTGGGGAAGCGGGCGAGTTACGTGCTGAACCGGTATTTGAATTATTCCAACGTGTGCATTTTGAACTGCCAGTTCTGCGCCTTTGCCAGGAAGAAACGGGATCCAGGGACGTTTGAGTTTTCTGTGGAGGAGATGACCGAGGTGGCGAGAAAGTCAGTCGAGCAGGGGATCACGGAGATCCATATCGTGGGGGGGCTGCACCCAAGTCTGCCGTATTCGTTTTATCTCGAACTGTTGCGGTCGCTGTCGGCTTTGCAGCCCAGGCCGACGCTGAAGGTTTTTACGGCGATTGAGATCCGGCATTTGGCCGAGCGGGTGGCAAAGAAGCCGATCGCGGAAGTCTTGGGGGATTTGAAGGAAGCGGGGTTGGGGTCGTTGACGGGCGGTGGAGCGGAGATTTTTGATGCGGGGGTACGGGACCGGATCTGCCGAGGGAAGGAGACGGCGGAGGAGTGGCTGGAGGTACACCGGATCTGGCATGGGATGGGAGGGAGGAGCACGGCGACGATGCTGTATGGCCATGTCGAGACAGCTGCCCAGCGGGTCGCCCATTTGGAAAAACTGCGGGCGCTGCAGGATGAGACCGGTGGCTTCACGGGGTTTGTGCCCTTTGCGTTTGAGCCCTCGCAGACGCGTTTAGCCGATTTGGGCAAGATCCGGCGGGCCAGCTCCCTTGAGGAGTTGCGGGTGATCGCGGCCAGCCGGCTGATTCTGGACAACTTTGACCACATCACGGCGTACTGGATCAGCACGGGTCTACCCTTGGCCCAAGTGGCGTTGAGCTACGGGGCAGACGATCTCCACGGAACTATCGAGGAGGAGAAAATCTTTCACATGGCCGGGGCCCAAACCCCCCTGGGGCAGACCCAAGGAAATCTTGAGCGGGCGATCCGGGAGGCAGGAAGGGAGCCAGTGCAACGGAATACCTTTTATGAGCCGGTGCCGACTCATGCCTGATTGCATGAGAATCGGATGCGTTCCGTATGGGCATGCCAAGCCGTTTGCCGCTGCGTGGGCGGGAAAAAAGCCCGACTGGGATCATCCCAAAGAGCTGGCCCGTAAATTATGGCAGGGGGAGCTGGATCTGGCACTGGTGCCGGTCTGGGAGGTTCTGACGAGACCCGGATCCCGGGTGTTGGACGGAATCGCGATTGGTTCATGTGGGCCCGTGCGGAGTGTGGGAGTGTTTCACGATCTTCCCTTGGAGCAGTGCCGCTCCATCCGGCTGACGCCCCACTCCGTCACCTCCGTCCAGCTCTGGAAACTCGTGGCTGCCCAGAAGGGGCTGGTTCTAAAGGAGGATAAATTAGGGGAAGCGCGACTGTTCATCGGGGACGAGGCGCTAGCGGAGTGGAACCGTCGAAACGGAGCCGGGGTGTTGGATTTGGGGCAGGCTTGGACGGAGTGGACTGGGAAGCCGTTCGTCTTTGGAGTGTGGGCCCTGGGGCCGAAGGCGGAAATTACGAAGGAGGAGCTGGATCGTTTCCGCGAGGACTGCCGGCAGGGGATCGCCCAACGCGCGAGCCTGGCGTCGGATGAGCGGGAAAAGGAGTATCTCACCGCCTGTATTCGCTATGAACTGGGAACGCAGGAAAAAGCGGGCTTGGACGAGTTTGGCTCCCGCTCCGGCTTGCAGCCGATGAAGATCCAGTGGGTTTAGAAATCCCCGGTTGCGAGTGACGCGATTCGGGTAGGCTAAAAAACCTGAGCACGAAAATGAACGCCTTGGCGGGGGAGGTCAGCCCTTACCTTTTGCAGCACGCCCGGAACCCGGTGGCATGGATGCCGTGGGGGCCGGCGGTATGGGAAAAGGCCCGGGCGGAAAACAGGCCCGTGTTCCTCAGTATCGGTTATTCGACCTGTCACTGGTGTCACGTGATGGAGCGGGAGTCGTTCGAGAACGAGAAAACGGCGGAAATCCTCAACCGCGAGTTTCTTCCCGTGAAGGTGGATCGGGAGGAGCGGCCCGATGTGGATCGGGTGTACATGACCGCGGTTCAGGCGATGACCGGGCAGGGAGGATGGCCGCTTTCCGTTTGGCTCACCCCTGAGGGAAAGCCGTTTTACGGCGGCACTTATTTTCCTCCGCACGGGGCCTATGGTCGCCCGGGGTTCACCGATGTGCTGCGGCAGATCGCGCAAGCGTGGAAGGAAAGAAAAGGGGAAGTGGAGGGATGGGCCGAGGAACTTTTTGGGCGAATCCGTTCCCTGGGGGAAGAAGAAGGGCGTGCGGGGGAGATTCGCGATGCGGAGAAAGTGTTGCGGGTGGGCGCCGACGAAATGGCGGCGGAACATGACCGGAAGCACGGTGGATTTGGCGGAGCACCCAAGTTTCCCCGTCCGAGCCAGCCGTGGTTCCTTTTGCGCAGGTCGTTTGCCGAAAAAAGTGAAACCCTTTTGGAAATTGTCCGGCATGCGGGGCGGGCGATGGCGGCGGGCGGCATCTACGACCAGGTGGGGGACGGATTTCACCGTTACGCGGTGGATGCAGGCTGGGCGGTGCCGCATTTCGAAAAAATGCTTTATGACAATGCCCAACTCATGGGGCTGTACGCCGAATTGGGGGCGGCGACCGGGGAGACTTGGCCGGGGGAGGTGGTGGCGGGGATTGACCGATATCTGCAGCGGGACATGAGGATGGAGGGCGGTGGGCTGGCCTCGGCCGAAGATGCGGACAGCGAGGGCGTGGAAGGAAAGTTTTATGTCTGGAAGCTGGCCGAGGTGAAGGCCTTGGCCGCGGAAGAGGAGTGGAAGGTGGCGGGGGAGATTTGGCAAATCAGTGAAGAGGGAAATTTCATGGACCCCCACCATCCCGAGCGGGGCTGGAATGTGTTGGCGCGGAAAAAAATCCCCTCGCGGGAAGAGGCGAAGCAGTTGGAGTCGTTGCGGGCCAAGCTGGCGGCGGAGCGGGCGAAAAGGGTCCGTCCCGGCAAGGACGACAAGGTGCTGTGTTCGTGGAACGCTTTGGCGATTTCCGGCTATGCGAGGGCGATGCGCTGGGGGAGCGGGGGGGATTACGGGCGCAAGGCGAAAGAGATTTTCGGCTTTTTGGAAAAAGAGATGACCCGGGCTGACGGTACCCTCATTCACCGGTGGAGGCTGGGTCGGAA
>JBEANM010000018.1:0-12550 GCA_041165425.1 Verrucomicrobiota bacterium | reverse complement strand
AGCCTTGGCAATCCGCCCCCAGACGCGGCCGGAAACCGCCCCTAAAACAGCCCCATTTTCAGCAATCACCAAGGCGGCCTCAAAATAGGCCCGGCGTGAGGCCCCAGTTTTGGCCCTAAGGAGCCTCAGAAGCTTGTCCCGATTGGACCGGTCGGTGGCCTTGGGGCCAGAAAACCGGGCAGAATAGACTCCTGGTCGACCACCTAGCGCAGGGACCACCAAACCGCTGTCATCGGCCAAAATAGGACGATTCGGAAGAGCTCGACTAAGAGCGCAGGCCTTGAGGCGGGCATTGGCGGCAAAGGTCTTACCGGTTTCCCGGATTTCGGGGAAATCTGGCAAATCGTGGAGATCCCGGATGGAGCAGAAGCCACGCAGAAGCTGTGAAAATTCGCGGGTCTTGCCACGGTTGCGGGTGGCAATCCAAAGGACGGGCTTTTGAGCCGAGGTTCGACTTGGCATGGGGGTTGGCGTTTACTATCGCGCCTTCGAGATGATGCCAACCCGCGCCGCTTACCCTTTCGCTGAAATCGAGCCCCGCTGGCAAAAAGCGTGGGCCGAAGCGCGCTGTTTTCGGGCGGCGCAACCCGGTGAGCCGGGATCAGAAAAGCCCAAGGCCTACATTCTGGACATGTTCCCCTACCCCTCCGCGGCGGGACTGCACGTGGGTCACCTGGAGGGATACACCGCCACGGACATCGTGGCGCGCTACCGGCGGATGCGCGGAATGAATGTACTTCATCCGATGGGGTGGGATGCGTTCGGCTTACCTGCGGAGCAACATGCGGTGCAGACCGGGACGCACCCGCGGGTGACGACGGCGCGAAATATTGACAACTTCCGGCGGCAGATCCAGGCGATGGGCTTCAGTTACGACTGGGAGCGCGAAATTGATACCACCGACCCGAAGTACTTTCGGTGGACCCAGTGGATCTTTCTTCAGCTGTATGCCAAAGGCCTGGCCTACGTGGCGGAGGCTCCGGTGTGGTACTGCCCCGCCCTCGGAACGGTTCTGGCCAACGAGGAAGTTCTGGCGACGCCGGAAGGACCCCGCTCCGAACGCGGCAGTCATCCGGTGGAGCGAAGGCCCATGCGCCAATGGATGTTGAAGATCACAGTGTATGCGGAGCGCCTCCTGCAAGATCTGGATCTTTTGGAGTGGCCCGAGTCCCTCAAGGAGATGCAGCGGAATTGGATCGGCAAGAGCGAGGGTGCGGAGGTCGTTTTCACGGTCGATGGCTCCCAAACAAAGATTCCGGTCTACACGACACGGCCGGACACCCTGTTTGGGGCGACCTACCTCGTGCTGGCCCCGGAGCATCCTCTGGTCCCCTCCCTTACCTCCCCCAAGCAAAAAGCAACGATAGAAAAATATCGCCAGGAGAGTGCCGCCAAAAGCGACTTGGAACGCACGGAGTTGGCCAAGAAAAAAACGGGTGCGCCGATCGGGGCCACGGTGGTGAATCCGGTCAATGGGGAAAAGATTCCGGTTTGGGTAGCGGACTACGTTCTGGCTTCGTATGGCACTGGAGCGGTGATGGCTGTGCCGGCCCACGACGAAAGGGATTTCGCTTTTGCCAAAGAATATCACCTACCGATACGGAAGGTCATTCGGCCGGATTCGGGGCCAGCGCAGGACTGTTTTACGGAAGACGGGGTAAATTCCGACTCTGGTTTCCTGGATGGATTGAAAACGCCACAAGCCAAGGCGGCCATGACGGCTTGGCTCGAAAAGAACCAACACGGACGGCGACAGGTCCGGTATAAGCTGAGGGACTGGCTGTTTTCCCGGCAGAGGTACTGGGGCGAGCCTTTCCCCATTCTCTGGAAGGGCGACCAGCACAGCCCCCTTTCCGAAGAGGACCTTCCCCTCACCCTGCCGGAACTGGCCGACTTCCAGCCCACACCCTCCGGCGAGCCTCCACTGGGCAAGGCCGACGCGTGGCGAAAGCTGCCGGACGGACGTATGCGGGAGTTAAACACAATGCCGCAATGGGCTGGATCGTGCTGGTACTATCTCCGATTTTGCGACCCACGGAATGACCGCCAACCGTGGAGTCCCGAGGCGGAGAAGTACTGGATGGCCGGCGGGGGCGTGGATTTATATGTGGGCGGGGCGGAGCACGCGGTGCTGCATCTCCTGTACGCGAGGTTCTGGCACAAGGTGCTGTTCGACTTGAAGCTGGTTTCCCATCCCGAGCCGTTTCGACGCCTCGTGAACCAAGGAATCATTCTTGGAGAAGACGGACGAAAAATGTCGAAATCCATAGGCAACGTGGTGAATCCCGACGAGGTCATTCGGGAGCACGGGGCAGATGCCCTGCGGGTGTTTGAAATGTTTCTCGGCCCGCTGGAGCAGATGAAACCCTGGAGTTCCAAGGGCATGGAGGGATCGGTGCGTTTTTTGGCCAGAGTTTGGCGTCTCGCCTCGGAAGAGGTGGAGTCTGGCGAGTGGATCCCCTCCCCCGCGCTCTCCGATGATGCTCCTGCCGCGGAAACGGTACGGGCTCTCGCCAAGGCCACCGCGAAGGTAACGGAGGATCTGGAAAAGCTGCAGTTCAATACCGCGATCTCAGCCCTCATGGTGTTGGTGAACCATCTCACCGGCCTGGAGAAGCGACCAAAGGCAGCCGTTCTGCAGCTAACAAAGTTACTGGCGCCCTTTGCCCCTCATCTGGCCGAGGAAGTCCACACACGATTGGGAGGAAAGGGGTTGGTCAGCGTGGCGGCTTGGCCCACCTTCCGCCAAGAGGATTGCCAGGAGGATTCGGCCGAACTCGCCGTGCAGGTCAACAGCAAGCTCAAGGGCCGGATCACCGTACCGAGCAAGGCCTCCCGGGAGCAGGTGGAGGCTTTCGTGAAAGAGCACCCCGAGTTTAAGGGGTGGTGTGGAGGAAAAACCGTGCAAAAGATGATCGTGGTGCCTGGCCGGATCGTGAACCTCATTGTCGGGTGAAAGGAATTCTCCTGCGCCCACGGGAGCGAAAAATTCTCTTGGGGATCGGGTTTTTGGTAATTGCGATTTCTCTTGTAAAATTTTATGCCCACCAGGGGTGACCCGTGGACATTTCGCCATAAATCAGTCATAATTTCCCCTATGGCCCATCTTTCGATGGATCAGGCAATCGCCAAGTTACGAGAGGATAATCCGAGGTACGCCCCGGCAGGGTACCATTTTATTCGGAGGTCTTTGGATTATTCTTTGCGGAAGCTCAAGCGCGGGGAGGCGGACGGCCCCGCCCATGTGAGCGGCAAAGAGCTGCTGGAGGGTTTCCGCGAGTTGGCCCTGGAGGAGTACGGTCCTCTGACAAAAACGGTCCTGGAAGACTGGGGCATCGTGAAATGCTCCGATGTCGGAGATATCGTTTTTCAACTAGTGAGCTTGGGAGTGCTGGGAAAGAGCGAAAACGACAAACTCGACGATTTTGAGGAGCTCTGGTCTTTCGCGGAGGCATTTGATTTGCCGTTCCGGCCCCAAAAAGCCGAGCCGGTTACGAAGAAGTCTGCCTCCCGCACCGATTCCCCTGCCCCCACCAAAACCGACCGCAAGCGCTCCCACTTGCCGGCATCCCACTCCGACAAGGAGTAAGGATCGGCACTACCCCATGGCCGAGTTTCAAAAGACCAACCCGGCGATCAGCACCGAGACGACGCGGAAGTTCGTTCAGTTCATCATGGTGCAGGCACAAAATATCCTGTACGTGCTGGGCCGGATTCCGACCCCGGAGGGCGAGCGGCTCCCGCCGAACCTGCAGGCGGCCAAAATGATGATCGACCATTTGGATCTCATCGCCCTCAAGACCCAGGGCAATCTAAACCCACAGGAGGAAAAAATTCTGAAGGAAGCGCTTCAGCAAGTCCAAATGGCGTTTGTGGAGGCCAGCGGCGGAACCCCACCTTCCATGATGCCCGATCGGGGCCCCCAAATGGAGATGCCTGATCTGGAGGAGGAAGCAGAACCCGAGGAGTCCGGAGTCCGGGAGGAGCCCCCCGCCAAAGCCCAGTCCGCCCCTACTTCTCCGGCTGAGCCCGGAGAAGATAAGAAGAAGTTCTTTAAAAGCTACGGATGAGGATTCTGTTTTTTGCAGCCTGGCTTAGCTCCGCTGCGCTCTGGTCCCAAACCACCACCAACGCACCGGTCGCCGCGAGTCGTCTCTCCTTGTGGAACTGCAAGTTTTCCGACGGAAACTTTTACTCGGTTTCGCTGGGGGCCATCGACTCCGTTAGCCAGCACGAGTACCTGCTCGACGGGGCTTTGCGGGTGGTGGAAGTCACAGTGGCAACACGCGGCTCCACACAGGCCCGCTTTTACGTCCTGGAAAAGCCCTCGACCGATACCGGCGGCGTTCCGGGGCAATCACTGGCGGATGGGCTAGGACGTGTGGCGGGGGAAATTGCCTCCCGGGCTCCAGGTGCGGCCAAGTCGGTCACCAATTCCGTGGTAAAGAAATTTCCCGAAACCAGCCACGCCAAAGTGATCGAATATCGCATCAGCGACCGCGAGACCCTGGGAAAGCTTTTCGACCATCTCTTGAAGCGCTTTCAGGGACGTTCATCGGACGACACTTTTGAGGTGTTGAACTAAATCACTTCGGCGGAGCACCAAAAAGGGAGTTTAGGATCTGTCCGGCCGCCTTTGCGGCATCCCCTCCTCCTTGGGACCCCGCCGCCTTTTCCAAAATCTGGGCCCCGGTCCGAATCGCCGTGCGTGCCATCGCGGAAGTGAGCTTGGCCTTAAGATCATTTTGGGGATTGTCCAGCGTGCCGGTGAGGTTGATGGTCTCATAGAAGTAACCGTTTTCTTCACGCCGAAAACACTCCCCCCCGGTTAGGGCATTGACCTTAGAACCGAGATTCCGCTCCAACCCCAAGAAAATTTGCCCACTCAGGTTCTGGCCGGTGACCCTAACTTGCCCACTCGCTCGAAGCAAGCCAGGCGCCTCTGCTAGGATTTTCTGCACATCGTAAATTCCGGGCTGCATCGACCACTGCGCTTGGGCGGTCGTCAGGGGGCAGCCACGCAAACGGGGCTCCCCCGTCAGGGCTCCGAGAAGACCCAGAATGGTCTCCGAACCCTTGCCGGGCTCGAGACGCGCATCAACCAAGCGGACTTGCCCCTGGCCGACGGGGCCGCCGGGCCGCAACTCCTGCAGCACAAAATCCCCAGACATCCGGGCCGGGATTTCAAAGAGACCCACCCCAATTTTTCCTCCGGGAATCGACCAGCGATCCCAGCTCAGTCGCCCCTGCGCCCTTGGCGTGACACCGCCGGTATACTCCCCGGAAAGCTGCAGACTTCCCCCCGCCGAGGACTTGCCCTCCAAGGAGGTCAGGAAAAATGTGGGATCGGTGTAACGCCCTTTCGCCTCGCCGAGCCGGAGAGTTCCCAGCCAAGCGAATGGGGTCAACACTTCCCCGCCCTGCAAAGTGAAGTCGGTCCTCTGTTTGGTGGGTTGGACAGAAATCTGGATTTGCCGGACACCCCAGCCGGAAGTAGCGGGGCCGGGCTCGAGCCCGAAGGAGCGAATCTCCACCTTGCCGACCTGGACATCCTGGAAAAGATCCGAGGATCTCTTGGCGGAGGAGCTCGCCGCCTCGGGAGGAGCAGGAATGAGATTGGGCCGGGTTCCCGGGCGAATCGTCAGGCTGTCAATGGTGATCTCGGAGAAGCGAAGAACGCGGTCCAGCAGAAGACGCGGAGAAATCTCCGTCCGAACCTCCTGCAGATTCCATAGCCAGGGGCCGGACGCGTCCTGGCGACTGGCAAATCCGCCGGAATACACGGAAAAGGAGGACCACTCCAGCGGTTGAAGTTCTCCCTCGGTCTTTAGAATTAAGGAAATCTGCTGTGAAGCCATCCGACGGAAGTCATCCCCCCCAAGCCACTTCACCACAAAAATTGGAAGGACGACCGCCCCGACAACTATCAAAACCAGCAGAGCTGCGAAAAGCCCTCCCAGGATCCACAGGAGACGACTTTTCCCGGAAGAGGCCGAAGGCATTGCCCTATGTAAGGGTATGCGGGCTGAATTTTGGAGTTAATTCATCGTTGCCTTTCCTCTCCGTGGGCGATTCTCTGGAAGGGTGCTAAGGCTGGACGCAATCGGGGTGGAGGTGCCGTCCGCAGGGGGTCCCCTGCTTTCCAAGGTCCATCTGCAGCTTCCCGCTGGTCATTTTGGCGCCATTGTGGGGCCTTCAGGCTGCGGCAAAAGCACCCTCCTTAAGGTCATTGCGGGAATCCTGCCCCACACCGAAGGATCCATTTCCTGGCAAGGAAGGGACTTGGAGAAGGAGGATCTTCTGCCCAGCGAAATCGGTTACGTCCCTCAGTTTACCTGCGCCCAGGCGAGATTGACCGTGCGTGAAAATCTTTTGTATGCCGCACGCCTAAGAAGAAACGCTCCACGGGAGGATCTGGAGCAAATCGTGGCCAGAGTGGAGGAGGAAACGGGATTGCTGGATCTTAAAGACCGCCGGGCAGCGGTGCTCTCTGGTGGACAGCTACGGCGCCTGGGTCTGGCTATGGAATTAACCACCCAGCCGAGTCTCTTGCTCGCCGATGAGGTCACCAGCGGGCTGGACCCGAAATCGGAAGAGGAGATGACGGAGTTACTTGCAAAATTGGCCCGGGAACAGGGTCGGCTCGTTCTTTTGGTGACCCACAGTCTCCGATGGCTTTCTCAGTATGACTCCGTCACCGTGCTGACCGGGGGGCGGTTGGCCTATGCGGCCCACCCTGGAGGCCTAGCGAGCTACTTTAACGTCGATTCCCCGGAAGAGGTTTACCCCGCTCTCGCCCAACGAGAGCCCGAAGAGTGGGCCTCGGAATGGATCTCCTCCCCCGCGGAGCTGGGCTTTGAACTTGAGTCGGAGATTGAAGATTGGACTGAGCGATTTCTCACCCCCGAGAATTCCGGGAAGCCGGTTTTGCCAAGCATACTTTCGCAGGGCTTGACCTGGTTTTCTCGCCGCATCCGCCTCTTTTTTCGAGATCCGGCCCAAGTCTTCCTCCAGTTGGCCCTGCTGTTGCTCTTCCCCGCGGTCGTGGCTCTTTTTGCCTACCAGGGTCTTCCGGCGGTGCGAAATATGGACATGAATCCGGATACCAACATCGTCCAGCAGTTGCGGGAAAGCCTGGCGTTTACCGTCCAGTCCAGCCGGGTGGGAACCTTGGTCAGTGGGCTGGCCATGTTCCAGGTGATTCTACTCGCACTCATGGGATCCAATAATTCGGCCCGGGAAGTAGTCGGAGAACGGGCGATCCTGGAGAAGGAAAAACTGGCCGGCCTACGACCCGGAGCAGTTCTTTTGGGCATGACCGCGTTCCTATCCATTCTCGTATTTGTCCAATCCGGATGGATGACACTTTTTGTTCGGGCGGTATGCCAATTCCCTGGCGATCTCGTGTGCCAATTTCTCCCTTTTTTCCTGGTGACCGGAGCGATGACCTCGCTTTGTCTGGCGATCTCCAGTTGGACTTCCTCCAGCGAACAGGCCTCGCTGGGAAGCCTCTATCTTGTTGGATTTCAGCTGCCTCTTTCGGGGGCGATCCTGGCGCTGCCGGAATTCCTCGGCATGATCACCCGCCCCTTGATCAGCGCCTATTGGGCCTGGTCGGGGTACCTGCAGACTCTGCGGGATACCCGATTTTACGATCTGGTCCGTGCCATTACGGACACGCCGCTGGCGGGAGCAGGAATTTCGTGGTGGGTCCTCACGTTGCACATGGCCTTTGGGCTGGTTTTGGCCTATCTCGGAATCCGCCGCAGCGATTGGCGATAATTTGCCCGTCCGAGGGGGCATCGGATAGGCTGTGGGTATGGCCCGCCGAGCCCAACCCAAAACCCAGTCCGGTCTCTGGTTCGCGCTGCTTGCCCTCTTTGGAGCTCTGGGGATCGCGGGTGCATACTTTTTTCAGAAGGACACCAATCCTTACCGGACCCTGGAAAAACTCAAAGCCGAGGACTACCTCGAGAACGCCAACAGCCTACGCGGAAACACTTACCAGTTAGAAGGCGTCATCCTCAACTCGCTGGGCTCGAGCCCCGAAAAGGGCCGTCTTTTCGGTTTGCGCTTGGGCTCGGGCGGTCGCGAACTCCCCGTTCCCATTCTTGTGCCGCCGGGATACAGGGACGTGAACCTTCAGAAAGGGCAGAAATTCCGGATCAAGGTCCGGGTGAACGACGAAGGTTTATTACTGGTGGAGGAGATGACCAAAGCATGAGGGCGCTTTTTGTCTTAGGAACTGCGCTCCTGATGGGAATGGGATCCGGGAGAGCTCAAAGCCCCGCTTCCATCCAGGAGGAAAGCCGCTCCCCCAACGCCGCCCCTTCTCCTTCCTCTGCTCCTGCCGCCCAGGGTGGCTTTCTGGGCAAAGATGTGCCGCTACTCGATCCCGGCTCAGAGGTCATGACTTGGGATGGAAAAATCTGGAACATTCAGGATCAGCGGGTGTACCGAGCGAGATTCGAAAAGTACCTCAACGCGGAGGAGGAGACGAGCACCGACGCCAAGCGTTATCGCGAGCAGTTCAAGGAGATGCTGGACCTTCTTTCACCAACCAAAGCCTCAAAGGAGAATTTTCGCAAAGCTTGGGCCATGCTCCCTCAGGCCTCCTCTTACGAGCCAGATGCTGAGCTCTGCAACTCTCTTGATGACGCCATCTTCGGCGTTCTCCTGGCCCAACAGGAGGTCACCAAGATTGACGACCAGAACCGCAGTCTGGTCCGGCGCAAGGATACGCTTGAGTGGAACTCCCGTTTTGCCGCCGACAGCAGTCTTTTGGGGCCAGCTCCAAAAAATCCCGCTGCCGCCGAGCAGTGGAATCGGGAACAAAATCTAAAAAGGGACATGAAAATGCAGCCGCTCCTCACCGAGCTTGGCGAGGTCAACGCCTCCATCGCTGGGAACCGGGTAAAAAAAGAGGCCTTGCGTCTACAGGCGAAAATCGAGTTTCAGGCCCTCATTGCCCAACTCTTTTTGCAGCGGCGCTTTGAACACGTCCTGCTGGCCAACCGGTTTTACCGGACCCTTTTTGGGGATGGAGACAACCAGTTGCGTGTGGCCGATGACTACGCCAGTAGTCAGTCCGCCAAAAACAAGGAGTCGTTCGGGGATTTAGCCAAGCTACCCAAAACGCTCGGGCAACTGGATGCCCTGGCCAATGAGGCCATTCGGGATGTGCGGGAGGGGGTGGAGTCCTTTTCCTTTCTCTTGGAAAAAAGCGAGCTGAAGAGTTCGGCCGAGCGTTTGAGCGAGGCTTTCGCCATTGGGGAGTACTTGCCGGAAATCCGGCTTCTCCCGCGCAGTAAAAAACGGGAGGTCCTTGAGTTTACCCGAAAAACAAACCAGCTCCTCTCCGCTTTGGAGGTGAAGGATTATGAGCGTGCCAACGGCTTGGTGCGTGAACTGGAAACTCTCAGTCGGGATTTCGACAGCGCCAAGCCCATGGCAGCCATTGAAACCGCCCGAACCGTCAGTGCACTACATCTGGCCAAAGCCCGAGCCGCGGCCACTTCCGGGGATCGAGGAGCTGCGGCAGGCGACGGAGATTTGGCCACGAAATCCAGCCCTCGCAGAGGTTTCCGGAGCCATTTTCACCCAAACCGATGTGCAGCAGCAGGCTCTCAACGACTTTGAAAGTCTTTACGGCCAAAAGAACTTTCGCCAAATCTTTGAGGACAAAGTGCGGTTCATTGCCGCCACGGCCCTCCACCCGGCAAAACAGGAAAAACTCAAGCAGGTGCTGGATCAGGTTCAATTGGCCGAAGCTGCCCTTCTCCGGGCGGCGGAGCTAGCCAAGCGGGGTGACGCGGCGGGGGCCTGGGAAAGTGTGGAACGTGGGTTTTCCGACTATCCGGATGATCCGAAGCTGAACCAAGCTCGGGCGGAGTTTACCACGCAAGCGGCGGAGTTTGTGCGCAGCGTGCGCACCGCCCAGGAGATGGAGAGAAAACAGCAACTCGGATCCAGTCTGGCCTGGTATTTGCGCGCACAGCAGGATTATCCCAACAGCGAACTCGCCCAGGACGGCATTGCCCGGCTCTCCAGCAAGATTCTCCAGCCCTGAATGAGGCCGTTGAAAATATCAGGACCTGTGCTTCATTTTTAAGATGAACCGTCTTGTTGTCATCCTGCTTGGGGTATCAGCTGCCTTGGCTCAAGCCACGGAAAAAGGCACCGCCAACTTCTACCAAAGTGCCCCCCATGAATACTTGGGAAAAGAAATCCGCTTGCGGGTGGCCTCTTTAAGTCCGGTACCAGAGCTCACGGCCGCGGACCAAGGCTTTGTTTGGATGGAGGCAGTCACGGGTCGACCCAATCAGGAGGAGGGCAAAATCCTTCTGCGCGTTCCAGAGAACGATTCAGCCAAACTAGCAAAGGCCATGAATCTCCCCTCCTCCTCGGGTCGGTGGCTGAAAGGCACATTCTCGGGTCACGAATCTGGAGCGGTTCTACCAAGCGCCATCACCCAAAAGGCACCGTACTATATTCAGGTTGTCTCGGAGGCTACCGCGTCCGACACATGCGCAGGGTTGGCGGAGGTGGAGACCGCCTCTGGCTCCCTCATGGTGACACCAAAACCCAAGGAATCGAAAAAGACAGAGACCCCATCCCCAGTTAAGACGGCCGCTACTCCTGTTTCGGTTCCGGCGAAGAAGGAGTCCGAGGGACCAAAGGCAGTTCTCCTGCGAACCAAGGCCGGAGAACCACTCCAACTGCGCACAGCCCAGTCTGTTAAGATGCAGGCAGATTTCTGTGAGATCATTGACCAAGATGGCAAACTTTCCCTGGTTGGCCGGGCGCTCGTGGTCGGAGTTCTTCCCCTGCCCAGGGATGGAACCGTACCCAGCAAGGATGAAGCCGCCTCGGCCCTGAGACTCTATGCGGAACAGTCCCAGAAAACCCCTGAAGCGATTAATCTCCTGAGCGGAGCTAAGGCCTCATGGGAGAAACTTGCGGGGGCGTCGGTGGCCAAGACCGCCAGCCCTGCGTTGCCGGAGCTAGAAGATGTAGAAACTGCTGCCGGATTCGAGGAACCTGAGTCGGGCTATCCCCTATGGTTTGGGTGGGCCACCGGAGCCGGGATCAGCCTCCTGATCTTTTTGGGGTGGGCCTGGAGCCGACCCCGCTCTACCTCCGCCTAGACCGGTTTTGCGGTTTCCCCGCCCTCTTCAGGCCAGGCTGCTCGGGGGCCTTTCTTCCCCTCCACCGCCATCGGAGCGGGCTGCCCCCTAGATTAAAAACCTCCCGAATTCTGGCTGTCAGATAGCGCTCGTAGTCCTGATTAACCAAGGCGGGTTGATTGACAAACCCCAAAATCGTCGGAACCGTCCCATCGATTTGGGTGGCATAGTAGATCCGCAATCGTTTACCAGCCTTGGCCGGAGGCGCCTTTCTTTCCATGGCCGCCGTGAGTACACGGTTGAGCTCACCCGTCCCAATTTTCAGCGAGCGTACTTGGATCATTCTGGCCACCGCCTCGCCCAACCGATCCAAGCCTGTTCCCTTGATCGAACTAAGAAACACCACCGGTACATCCGGCAGAAAGAATAACTTCTCCCGTAAAGCCTCCTCATAGTCCGTGAGGAACTTTTTGGTGCGGGTTTCCACGCCCCCATGTCGGACCAGGTCCCATTTGGTCACCGCCACCACACAGGGCCTTTGTGCTCTCTGAATCAGCCCTGCGATCTTCTTTTCGACCAGTCCCACCCCTTCCACCGCATCGATGGCTAAAATGGCTAAATGACATCGATCGATCGCATGTGCCGTGCGTCCGCCCATGATTTGCTCCAAGGGATCGTGTACGCGCCGCTTTTGCCGCAAACCAGCGGTGTCGATAAAAGTAACCGGAAGTCCGGAAATCTCCGCATCCACATCCACCGCGTCACGGGTCGTTCCGGCCAAAGGATTGACCATGGTCCGGGCCTCTCCGACCCAGGCATTGATGAGAGAAGATTTGCCGGCATTCGGGCGGCCAACCACCGCGAGGCGGGTTCGCTCTGTTTTAACCAGGCTTTCCGCCGGCCACTGGGCACTGATTTCCTCCAGCAAGCTCTCTGTACCAAGCCCGTGTTCTGCCGAAACGCGGTAACCCTTGCCAAAACCTAGTTTGGTAAATTCGGCCGATCTCCCCTCCTCAGCCCCAGGATCCATTTTATTGATGACCAGGGAGACCGAGGCTCCAGCGCGTCGTAGACGCTTCGCCACTTCGGTATCCAAAACCTGAAGACCCTGTCTACCGTCCACCACAAGAAGTACCCGGGAGGCCGCCGCAATGGCCAAATCCGCCTCCCTTTCCACGGCTTCCTCTAGGCCGGAGCCATCCTCCAACCCCAAGCCTCCGGTATCAATCAGGGTGAAGGGGCGGCCCCGCCAGTCCGTATCCGCGACCAATCGGTCCCGCGTCACACCAGGACGATCAAACACGAGGGCGATTTTCTTTCCGCAAATACGGTTGAAAAGAGCGCTTTTGCCCACGTTGGGTCGGCCGACAATGGCCACCACCGGGCGCCGGGAATCAGCCCCGGCCGGCTTCGCCATAACTACT
>JBEANM010000017.1:0-9755 GCA_041165425.1 Verrucomicrobiota bacterium | reverse complement strand
TCGAGCAGATCAAGTCACAGGTGAGCCGGCACGACAAGGACGTCTCCACCCTGAAACAGCGGCTTTCCATGGTCGAAGGCGACTCCGGCGACCGGCGGCGTTAAAGACAGACGTGATTAGCCGGGTCGAGCTGCGACGGATTGCCCATGAATGGCGCACCCGCCTGCAACGGGTGCAGCAGATTCTTCAGCCCAGCGAGTGGGCCATGGATGACTGGAACCGTTTTGCGCGGGCCCTGACGCAGACGGTGCGAGCCTATGGTTCGACCTGGAAAGAGGGAGACAGCACGTTTTGGGACGTGCGCTGGACTTTGCAGGACGGGGGCGAGTTGATCTGCCAAACGGAGGTCGGAGGGGACGGGCGGCAAACCCTGGTGGTGGCCCAGACCGGTGGGTTCGCCGAAGGGCTGGATAACTACACCTGGTTCTATGGTGAATTTGGGCAGACAGGTGACTTCTTGGGAAATCCTTACTGGGTCGACGGAACGTGGAAAGAGGCATTAGCTATGATGATGCTGCCCCAACAGGCCGCGGCTGGGTTCTACTTGAGCGGGGGCAATGTGGGAAACACGGCCATGATTGAGGCCAAGGCCTCCCACGCCTAAAGCCCTAAACGAAAATAATTTAAGAATACTTGTGGGATCGCCTATGGTCTGCCATGATGTTGTCTTGAAAGGAGTACGGCGGGAGGTTTTCCTGAGAGGCGTGCAGATCCGGTTTCCCTGATCGATTCAGATCAATTTCGGATCCTTTAAGTTGCGCCGATTCATCCCGCAGACCTAACCGAGAGCCAAAAGCACCTCACGGGGCAGGGCGAACTAGGCGGCTGAACCAAGCTGCCGCGCCTCCCCAAACCGGACGCCGTTCGTCCGGGCGGTCCGTCTGGGCCATTCCTTCCCGCCGTCACAAAACAACATGAGCTATGATTCAAACCAAGGGCGCCGCTCGGGCGGCGGTCCTCACGAGCGCCGGCGTCGGCGCCACCATCGTCACGGCGGTAGCCGGGGCGGTTTACGTCACGATTCCCGTGGAGGCGGGAGCGGAGGCCAAACGAAGGGCGGCTTCTGGGGATGGCTGAAAAAACTGTTCGGCCTGAACGGCGGTTCTTCCCGCCGCGATCACAGTCGGGGCGAGCAGCGCCCGGTCCGCACCGAAGGACAACCGCGCACCCCGCGGGGTCCCCGCACGGCGCCGCCGCAGGAGGTCCTGACCCCCCGTCTCTACGTGGGCAACCTCTCCTACGACGCCTCCGAGAGCGACCTGTTCGATCATTTCGGCAAGGTTGCCGGCGTGCGCAACGTGGAGATCGTCCGCGATAAGGGCTCTAACTCGAAAGGCTTCGGCTTTGTTGAGATGCAGACCCTGGAAGGCGCGCAGGATGCGGCCAAGAAGCTGCACGACTCGGAATTCATGGGGCGGTTGATGATCGTCAACGGCGCCAAGTCCATGGGTGAGCGGCCCGAGCGCGGACCGCGCCGGGATGACCGTGGCGGTCCCCGGGCTGAGATTGAGGAAGGCGAGCGGGCGGGACGCTCCGCCGGCGACTTTGATTACGATCGGGGCCCCCGCAACCCCAGCTTCGACTAAACGATCAAGGATGCGCCAGGGTGCGCCGGGACTTCCCGCGGGAAGCCCGGCCACCCTCGGCGAGCCACCGATTCACCGCGGCCAAATAGGCGCGGGCACTGGATTCAATCACGTCCGTGGCGGCCGCGCGCCCAGCAGACGGTTCGGCCTTCGCATCGAAGCGGACATTCAGACTCACTTCGCCGACAGCATCTTTACCCTCAGTGACGGCGCGGACCTGGTAATCCACCAAGTGACCTTTCAGGCCGGTGATCCGGTCGATCGTCTTCAAAACGGCATCCACGGCTCCATCGCCGGTGCCCGCGACCGCAAGGCTTTTGCGTCCGTGACGCAGGGTGATTCTGGCCTCGGGCTTTTCCCCGATCCCGCAGGTCACCGACAACTTCTCGAGTGAGTAGGTTTCCCGGGCAACTTGAATCTGGGCGCCCACGAGGGAGACAAGATCGTCGTCATAAACAAATTTCTTCCGATCCCCGATTTCCTTAAAGCGGGTAAAGACCGCCTGGAGCTCCGCCGGCTTAAGGGCGTAGCCGAGGTGTTTGAGACGGGAAGCCACCGCGGCGCGACCGCTGTGCTTGGTCAGGGGCAGCTCGGTTTTTCCCCAGCCCACCTCCTCGGGATCCATAATCTCGTAGGTCTCCCGTTTTTTGAGGATGCCGTCCTGATGGATGCCGGAGCTGTGGGCGAAGGCATTCAGGCCGACGATGGCCTTGTTGCGGGGAATGGGAAAACTGCAGGCAGCGGAGACGAGCCGAGAGGTTCGGACAATCTCCCGCGTCTGAATCCCCGTAGTCAGTTCCCCGAGTGAGTCGTGGCGGGTGCGCAGGGCCATGACAATTTCCTCCAGCGCAGCGTTGCCGGCTCGCTCGCCGATGCCGTTGAGGGTGCACTCGACCTGGCGAGCCCCGGAGAGAACACCGGCCAAGGAGTTGGCCACCGCGAGACCGAGATCGTTATGGCAGTGGGTGCTGAAGACAGCGTTCTCCGAGCCCCGGGCGCGGGCGATGACCTCGCGGAACATTCGCCCATACTCTTCCGGAGTGGCATAGCCGGTCGTGTCGGGAAGGTTGATGGTCGTGGCGCCCGCTGCGAGAGCCGCCTCGACGACCTCGACAAGAAAATCGATCTCCGTGCGGGAGGCGTCTTCGGGGGAGAACTCCACATTGGCGGTGAACTTCCGCGCGCGGCGCACACCATCGGCGGCGAGGCGCAGAATTTCTCCGCGGGCTTTGCCCAGCTTGAACTCGCGGTGAATTTTGCTCGTACCGAGGAACACATGAATCCGGCCCTGCTTGCCGGCGGGTTTCACGGCGGCGCCAGCGGTATCGATATCTGCCGGGACGCATCGGGCCAAGCCACAGATGACGGGACCCCGCACAGTGCGGGCGATTTCCCGGACAGATTCAAAGTCCCCCTGGCTGGCGATAGGGAAGCCAGCCTCAATGATGTCGACCCCAAGACGGGCTAACTGGCGGGCCACCTCCAGTTTCTGCCGTTGGGTCATGGCTGCACCTGGACACTGCTCGCCATCGCGTAGCGTCGTGTCGAAAATCAGGATCCGGTCGCTCATGACAGCATCCTAGCCCGAATGGCGAGGATTTGCATCCCTGGAGAAAACGGAAGACAAGGGGCCACCTTGGCCGCGGCGGAGCGCGGCCCTACAGAAAGGCATGCCAGTGGCCTACCGAGACCCGAACTAGTACGCGGCTTGGGCGCCCTTGAGATTCCGGCGGCGGATCCAGGGCATGAGGGCCCGGAGACGCTGACCGGTCTTCTCGATCGGGTGTTTCTCCCCCTGCTTGAGCAGGCGATGGTACCGCTTCATCCCTGTCCGGCTCTCCTTGACCCATTCGCGGGCAAATTTGCCGTTACGGATTTCCTGCAGAACGCCCTGCATGGCCTTCTTGGTACGGGCATCGACCACGCGAGGACCGCGGGTAACGTCCCCGTACTTAGCGGTTTCGGAAATGGAGAAGCGCATGCCGGCGATTCCAGCCTCGTTGATGAGGTCGACGATCAGCTTCAGTTCATGGAGCACCTCAAAGTAGGCGACTTCCGGTTGATACCCGGCCTTCACGAGGACCTCGAAGCCGGCCTGAATGAGAGCGGAGGTTCCGCCACAAAGGACAGCCTGTTCGCCGAACAGATCGGTCTCGGTCTCTTCCTTGAAGGTGGTCTGGAGGACGCCGGCGCGGGTGGCTCCGATGCCCCGGGCCCAGGCAAGGGCGATGGCCCGGGCTTTGCCGGAGGGGTTTTGCTGTACCGCGAAAAGTGCGGGCACGCCACGGCCCTCTTGGTACTGCCGGCGCACGATATGGCCGGGACCTTTGGGGGCGACGAGGATCACGTCGACGTTTTTGGGCGGGCGAACGGTCTTGTAGTGGATGGCAAAACCGTGACTGAAGAGCAGGCATTGGCCTTTACGGAGGTTTGGGGCGATGTCCTTCTCGTAAACCGAGGGGATCTTGAGATCGGGCACGGCGACGAAAATGACGTCGGCGCCGCGGACTGCCTCGGCGGTGGGCAGAACCTTGAAGCCATGCTTTTTGGCGACGGGGATGGACTTGCTGCCGCGGTAGAGACCGATGGTGACGCGGACGCCACTATTCTTGAGATTGAGGGCGTGGGCGTGGCCTTGGGAGCCGAAGCCGATCACGGCCACTTTCCGATTTTTAAGAGGTGCAAGGCTGGCGTCTGAGTCGTGATAGATACGGGCGGGCATGGGGGTGTCTCCTTATGGGTTAGGGTGGAAGGGGTTTAACGGCGGGGGAGGGCGATCCGGCCCGTCCGGCTGAGTTCAAGGACTCCGAAGGGTTTCATCAGGGCCAAAAACTTGTCGATTTTGCTCTCATCCCCCGTCACCTCGATGGCGAGGCTGCCGGACTGCACGTCGACGATTTTGGCGCGGAAGATGTCGCAGATCTGCATGACCTCGGGCCGGGTGGAGGAGTTGGCCTTCACCTTGAGCAGGATGAGCTCACGATCAATGACATCTCCGTCCTTGAAGTCGTACACCTCCAGCACGTCGACCAGCTTCTTTAGCTGTTTGACCACCTGTTCCAAAACCTGGTCATTGCCGACGACCACGATGGTCATCCGGGAAATCTTGTCGTTCTGGGTGGGGCCGACGTTGAGAGTGTCGATGTTAAAGCCGCGTCCGCTAAACAGCCCGGCGATCCGGGTGAGCACCCCGAACCGGTTCTGAACCACGACAGAAATGGTGTGACGCATAAGGGAAGATGTTGAACTGGAAAGAGTAGCGGCGAAACCGCTGCAGGGTCAAATCGAAAGCCCCGAACCGGCGTTGCGGATCCGGGCCAGTTCAGCGGACTGCTGTTCGAGCTGCTTTTTGGCCTGCTCCAGGTCGGTTTCCAGCTGGCGGATGCGGAGTCTCAGGGCGGCATCAAAAGCGGGGCTGGCTGCGGGAGCCGCGGTCATGGGTTCAGCGGCTTCCTCCAATTTGATGGTGCGGCTTTTTAGTTTGGCGTCCCGGCGACGGCGGATTTCTTCCAGGAACTCGGTGACGGTGAAACTCTCCTTGGTGCGGATATGAGTGACCAGTTCCGATCCACCTAACTGTCCGCTTTGGAGAAATTCGGCGATCGTGCCGGCAGTGGTGGGGCCGTAGCGGGGTCCGTCGAGGGGCTCTACCATCCAAAGCATCTCGAGTTCGATGATTTCGGGGGCTTTTTGCCAGGCACCTTCATCCGCTTGGATCAAGTCGTCCGGGGCGATCAGGGACTGATTGGCCAGCGCCTTAAGGTGATCGAGATCCATGGGGCCCAGCACCCGACCCGTCTGGACTTTTTGCAGACGGAAGACGGAGGCGGGGGAGGGCATGGTCAGGCTAGCTAGAGGGGATAAAAAGTTTCTGCCCCACCTTGAGGGGAGCGTCCTTGGAAAGCTGGTTGGCTTTGCGAAGGGAGTCGACCGTGAGTTTCAGGCCGTATTCCTTGTTGTAGGCCTGAACAATGGAACTGAGGGTGTCCCCCTTGGCCACGGTGTGTTCGTAGCCTTCGCGATCCGCCGGCTTGGCAGGTGCCGGCGCCGCTTTTTCCTTGGCCTTCATCTCGGCGAGCATTTTGGAAACTTCCTCGAGGAGGGATTCCTTCTCCTTCTCCGCCTTGGCCGCCGTGTTGGCGAGGCTCTCCTTGAGGGAGTTGGACTGCTGTTTCACCTCCTCAAGAATTTTTTCGAGCGAGGCGATGCGGGCTTTCATATCCTCCACGGCCGAATCCATCCGGTCCACCTGGTCGGCGGCTTTGAGGATTTTCCGGCGTTCAGCCTCGGCGTCTTCCGACGCGCCCGGGCTGAGTTGGGCGCCGAGGGGCTGCCCAGAGAACAGCCAGAGGCTTAAAAGGATGAATCCGCTGCGGAATCGGATCGCGCGCATTGCGTTAAGTATCACCCGCCGGCTCACGCGCCAGCAAGCTTTTCGAACTCTTTCTCCGACAGAATCCGGATTCCGAGGGCTTTGGCCTTGTCGAGCTTTGAGCCCGCTTCTTCGCCGGCCAGGAGATAATCGGTCTTGGGGCTGATGGAGCCGGAAACCGCCCCGCCCAAAGACTGGATGCGGCGGGTGAACTCCTCCCGGGGGGCGCTGAGGGTTCCGGTAATGACAAATTTTTTGCCGGAAAAGGCACCGCCCCGCACCTCCAGTTCCTCCGGTAGTGCGGTGAGGTTGCACCCGGCCTTTTTCAGGCCTTGAAGCAGGCGGTGCGTGGCTGGCTCACGAAAGAAGGAGACAATTTCCTCCGCCACTTTCTGGCCCACGTCCTTTACCTGGACCAAGTCCTCCACGCTCGCCTTTTCCAGCTTTTCCAGGGAAGTGAAGTGACGAGAGAGGGCTTCGGCCAAAACCGCCCCGACCTGGGGAATGCCCAAGCCAAAGATGAGCCGCCAAAGGGGTCGGCGCTTGCTGGCCTCGATGCCTGCCACCAAATTGGCGGCCGACTTCTCGCCCATCCGCTCTAGCGCGCTGAGTTGCTCGGCGTGGAGGCTGTAAATCTGTTCCAAATGTTGGATCAGGCCGGCGTCCATCAGTTGGCCCACCATCGCCTCCCCCATGCCCTCGATGTCCATCGCCCCGCGGTGGGCAAAGTGCTGGAGCCGGCGCTTGAGCTGGCCCACGCAGTCACGGGATGTGCAGCGGAGAAAAACCTCCTCCTTGCGCAACGGCCCACCACAAACGGGACAGTGGCCGGGGGGGCGGATCGGCTTGGAACTGGCAGGTCGCCTTTTTAGGTTCACCGCGATAACGGCCGGGATGATCTCCCCCGCTTTTTCCACGGTGACAAGGTCGCCCACGCGGATGTCCTTGCGGGCAATTTCCTCAAAGTTGTGGAGCGTGGCCCGGGCGACGGTGGTGCCGCTGAGCTGCACCGGCTCAAGCTCGGCCACGGGAGTGATCACCCCGGTGCGTCCAACCTGAAAGGTCACGGCCTGCAGGCGGGTCTCCGCCTGCTCCGGCGCATATTTGTAGGCGATGGCCCAGCGGGGCGCCTTGTCGGTTGAGCCCAGGACTTTCTGTTGATCGAACCGGCTGACCTTGATGACGGCACCATCGGTGGCGAAGGGGAACTTGGCGCGGTCCCGATCCAGTTCCCGCACGGCTTCGAGCACGGTTTCCGCACCCTTCCCATGACGGAACCAGGAGTGACCGGGCAGGCCCCATTTGCCGATTTGTAGATGGAGCCCGACTTGGGAATCGGTCTTGGCGCCGACCACCTCACCGAGACCGTAGAAGACCACCGCCAGCGGGCGTTTGGCAACCTCGCGGGAGTCCAGCAGCTTGAGGGTGCCCGCCGCCGCGTTGCGGGGATTGGCGAAAAGGGGTTCGCCCGCCTTTTCGCGGGCACGGTTGAGGGCCGCAAAGGCGGGCTCGGGAAGATAAACCTCTCCGCGGAACTCGATGACCTCAGGCAGCCCTTGGACCGCCAAGGGTAGGTTGCGGATGGTTTTGAGGTTTTCCGTGATGTCGTCTCCCTTTTCGCCATCCCCACGGGTCAGACCCTGTACCAGATGCCCCTTTTCGTAGCGCACGCTGACGGCAACACCATCCACTTTGGGCTCGATGGCGAATTCAGCCGCCTGTCCGTGCAGATTTTTGGCGACCCGGTCAAGAAACTCGCGGAGTTCCTCCTCGCTGTAGGTGTTGTTGAGACTTTGCATCGGCACGGCGTGGGCCACGTTGCGGAAGGATGTGAGCGGGGCGCCGCCAACCTTTTGGGTGGGGGAATTTTCGTCCGCGAGGTTGGGATGGGCTTTCTCGAGATCCTGCAGTTCCCGGTAGAGCCGGTCATAGGCCGCATCGGAAATCTCCGGGCGGGCTTCGACGTAATAAAGCCGGTCGTGGCGCCGAACCTCCTCGACCAGTTTGGCGTAGCGTTGGGCGGGAGTCGGGCTCATCGGCGGGGGCGGCGGCGTAAGGCAAGGCCGAGCGAGATGCCGAGGATGTCGGCCAACCAGTCCGTCATCGAGACGTCCCGGCCCGGAGCCAAACGCTGCACCTGTTCGTCCAGGGCTCCAAGCAGAGACCCAGCCGCGCCCAAAGCGGCGGAGGGAAAAGGCAGCCCTCCCAGGATAAAACCAAATCCGGCATAGACCGTGAGATGGAGCACCTTGTCATTGGGCAGGGGTAGAAAGGAGTCCACCCGATCCACGCCTGACCGAGGGATCAGCGAGACGCTGAGGATGGCCGCATAGTAGAGGGCGGGGGTCAGGAGGTTTTTCCATCGCAGCTTGGCCATTGGGGAGGCATTTTGGGCGTGGCGTGAAGCAGGGCAACGTGAAAGAAACCGGGCCAGTCCTGGGCATCGAGGGAGGCGGCACGAAAACCCGCTGGATCCTGCTCGACCCGCGCGGAGGAAGACTGGCTCATGGGGTGGAGGGGCCTGGGAATGTCCTGTTGGCTGGCCGGGCGGGCTTGGAGAAAATTTTCCGCCGAATCGCCACCCGGCTGCCTCAGGCTCCCCAAGCCGTTGGCGGGGGATTTGCCGGGGCCCGCGGACCCGCGGAGATGGCCACGGTGCGGGGCGCCTTGCAGAAGATCTGGCCGCGGCTGAAAAAGATCGTGGTGGGCCAAGACACGGATTCCGCTTTGGCCGCTGCCTGGGGCCAAGCGGATGGATTTCTGGTGATTGCGGGAACCGGCAGCAATGTGGTCGGTCGGGTGGCTGGTAAGAAAGTCTCCGTCGCGGGGCATGGTCATCTGTTGGGAGATGCCGGGAGCGGTTACGACCTCGCCCTGCGGGCGTTGCGGGCGGTGTACCGGGAGCGTGATCGCACCGGCCAAGCCCCGCGTTTGGCCGCCGGACTTATGGCACACGCCGGGGCGGCGGACTTGGATCGGCTCCTCCGGGAAATGTATCGGTCCCATGGAAAGGAGTGGTTGGCGGCTTTTGCTCCGGTGGTGCTACGGGCGGCAGGGCGAGGGGATCTCTTGGCACGGGCAGCCATTCAGCAGGCTACCGGCGAACTGGCGGAACGGTTGGTCGAGTTGGCCCGGAGACTGCGGGTGCGCGCCCCACGGGTAGCCATGACGGGCGGCCTTTTCGAAAACGATTTGTACCGCCGCCATTTTGTCGGGGCGGTGGCGCAGCGTTTGTCGGGGGCACGGCTCTCTCTTCTCCAAACCTCCGGCGAAGTCGGAGCCGCAACCATGGCGGGATGGGTCGCCCGGACTTCCTTCTCGCCGGCTCAGGAGAAATTCGTGGATGTCGAATCGCTTCCCACCGAGCGGGCCAACCCACGCTCCCGCGGTCTTCACCAAAAATCCGTGGGCCAGCTGGTGAAACTTTTTGTGGCCGAGGAGAAGGAAAATGTGCGGGCGCTACGAAAAGCGGCGGGAGAAATCGGCCGCGCGGCCGGATTCGTGGCGGGGGCTCTGCGACGGGGTGGCCGCCTCTTTTACGTGGGAGCGGGGACGAGCGGGCGGCTCGGAGTTTTGGATGCCAGCGAGATGCCACCCACGTTCCACGCCGATCCGGAGGAGGTGCAGGCAATTCTCGCGGGGGGGCCGGAGGCGATTTTCCGTGCCCAGGAGGGGGCGGAGGACAATGCGGAAGCCGGTGCACGGGCGGTGCGGGAGAGGCGAATCGGGGCAAAAGATGTGGTGGTGGGTCTGACGGCGAGCGGCCGAACGCCTTTTGTGCATGGGGCGCTCCGTCA